>NZ_BAAGTM010000008.1:0-103912 GCF_054781915.1 Aquaspirillum soli
GTTTGTATTACAGTTCGCGTCTTATCAGCGAACAGTTAGAAAGCGGTCAATCCTATCGCGAGATGAAGCATGTAATTTGTATTCATCTACTGGATTTTGATTTATTCCCTGAACATCCAGAACAAGCTTCATGGCGGTTTGAATTACGTGATCAACACATTCCTGATGTTGTCCTCACCAAAGCACAGCAAATTGATATTCTGGAATTAGACAAAGCCGACCGTCTTCAACTTGCGCCCACTGCGTTAAAGAATTGGGTCGATCTGTTTGAACACTGGCAGGAGCAACACATCATGGCACAGCTGACACACACACCGGTAATGACTGTTTTGCAATCCTTAGAGCAAATGAGCCAGACCAAGGAAGAACGGTTACGGGCATTGGCGCGTGAACGGGCAGTGTGGGATTACAACACCGACATCATCACTGCACGGGAAGAAGGCAGAGAAGAAGGTCGAGAAGAAGGCATGAAAATATTCCTCCGCAGTATGATCGAAACAAAATTTGGTCAGCCGTTGCCAGATTGGGTGTTGTCGCGGTTACGGGCAGCGACGCCGGAGCAGTTGCAGCAATGGGGCGTGTCGTTAACGCAGGCGCAGCGGTTAGAGGATATTTTCGAGGGTTAGATTGGTAGGGTAAACAGAGTTTTCACCCACCAAACCCATCACCAATCGCATCCCAAAAAAACGCCCCACTCAATCAAGGGTGAGGCGGTTCGGTGTTGTGTAAAGCAGATTCAGTCCAGCGGATGAGGTAGTGGGTACAAGCGGTTCCCACCCTACTAGGCTGGCCGAAAAGCCGGCCAGCAGGTTAATTCAAGCGTAATGCTTCAGATAGAAAAAAGGGTAAGACTTCGCCATGTATCTAGACACTTCCAAGTTGACTGCAGAACAGAACTATCGCCATCTTGTCGGAGGCATCATTCCACGTCCGATCGCTTGGATCAGCACAGTCTCCGCGACTGGTATTACAAACCTTGCTCCCTACTCGTTTTTTACCGTGGCCAGCTGCAACCCTCCCGTCCTGCTGTACACCCAAGTTACTCCGAGAAGCGGCAAGAACAAGGACACTCTCGCGAACATTCTTGAAACAAAATCTTGTGTAGTAAATATCGTTAGTGCGCCATTGTTGGAAAAAATGAATGCCACATGCGAAAGCCTTCCCCCAGAAATCAGCGAGTTCTCGGCGGCTGGAATTGAGTCTTGTGTGAGTCAATTTGTTGCTGCACCTGCTGTTGCTGCATCAAAAGTTCGCTATGAATGTTCTCTTAGAGAAGTTGTTCAAGTGTCTTCCGAACCATCGGGTGGCAGCGTTGTTCTGTTGAACGTACTAGGTATCTACCTCGCTGATGATTTGCTAGTTGAATCAAAAATCAGTAATGGTCTTCTTGATGCAGTAGGGAAACTTGACGGTGATTGGTATGCATACACAAGAGAGACCACTGCGCTTACTCGGCCATAAAGGCGCAGCCTAACAGGCTGCTCAAAAACCCTGAGGTAGGGTAGGCACAGGTCTTGTGCCTACCAAACGACTGAAGCGGTATACGAACAACACACCATGGAAAAACAGCCATTCGCGGCGGTTCGGTGTTGTGGGCGACATACACCGTGATAGGGTGGATTGCCTAGTGGCAAATCCGCTTACATCGCTTGATATTCTGGGCAATATATCGAAGAGCAACACATCATGGCACAGCTGACACACACACCGGTAATGACTGTTTTGCAATCCCTAGAGCAAATGAGCCAGACCAAGGAAGAACGGTTACGGGCATTGGCACGCGAACGGGCAGTGTAGGATTACAACACCGACATCATCACTGCACGGGAAGAGGGTTTAGAAGAAGGTATGCAGAAAGGTCGTGAGGAAGGCATGAAAATATTCCTCCGCAGTATGATCGAAACAAAATTTGGTCAGCCGTTGCCAGATTGGGTGTTGTCGCGGTTACGGACAGCAACGCCGGAGCAGTTGCAGCAATGGGGCGTGTCGTTAACGCAGGCGCAGCGGTTAGAAGATATTTTCGAGGGTTGACCAACGCCGTTGCAGTAAAGCAGTGCCTACGCTACCGAGTGTTAGAAGTCTTCTAACTCGCTGATCGGGTGCATGTCGTGATTGAAAAAGCGATAGACATTGCGGCCTTGTGCTTTGGCATGGTACATCGCAGTATCTGCTTGTTTTAACAGCGTATCGGCCTGATCGGCATCAGTGGGGAACAGACTGATACCGATACTGGGTGTGGTATAGAGCTCGTGACCTTCGATGTAATAAGCCGCGCCGAGGCGATGCAAAATTTTCTCCGCGACAGCCGCCGCTTCATTGACATGCCCCAGTTGTAACAACTCCACCACAAACTCATCGCCACCCAATCGCGCCACCACATCATTACGGCGGACGGTTTCCTTCAACCGATTCGCAACTTCAATCAACAACTTATCACCCACTTCATGACCATAGGTATCGTTAATCGGTTTAAAACGGTCTAAATCGATAAACAGCACGGCCAACATGGCACAGTCTTGTTTCGCTTGTCGAATATCCTCAGCCATGCGCTGATGTAGCGTAAAACGATTGGGCAAGCCCGTCAGATAATCGTGATGAGCAAGATGACGAATTTTTTCTTCATTGCGTTTTTGATCGGTGATGTCGGTGAAACTGGCAATGTAATAAATCACCTCGTGCTTACTGTTACGCATCACCGAGATGTTGAGCCACTTCGGATAAATCTCGCCGTTGTTACGTTTATCCCAAATCTCACCCTGCCAATGCCCATGCTGTTCCAAACTCATCCACATTGCCTCATACACCGAGGTGGGGGTTTGTCCTGCAGATAATACGCTTGGGTTCTGCCCCAAAATTTCTGGCAACGCATAACCCGTCAGACGGGTAAATGCGGGGTTGGCTGCAATAATGCGGTTTTCGGCATCACTGATAAAAATCGCCTCGGCACTGTGCTCAAAAGCACAGGCTAGTAGCTGTAATTTATCGTCTTGCTCACGTAAACGGCGCAAATGGGTTAACCACAAAAACGCCATGATGCCCACCATCACCGCAAGACTGATACCGAGAATGCGATAGCGCAATAAATTCGAGTCCGCCCACACCGCATGATGCCAACCTTGTTGCGGCGCCAGCCCCAATTGCCATGTCGAACCACCGGGAAGATTGACCTCTAGCAACACAGGTCGGTGCTCGAAGACCTCGGCCTTACCATAAATCATGCCACCTTGAGCACCGAGACCATCACGACCGCGCAAACCAATTTCCAACCCCAGATAAGGTTTATCGATACCTGTAGCATGTAAAAGCGTGGTGCTATTCATCACCACCGACAACAAACCCCAATATTCGCCATAGCGAGGGTGATCTTCGTTAGAAATAAAAATCGGCACTCGATTGATAAAGGCCTGTCCCCCTTGTACCAAGTTCACCGGCCCCGCCACCATCGGCTTACCTGTGCGCATAATTTGCAACACGCTATCGCGTTGTTCGGGATGGTGCATATAGGCAAGGCCCATGGCCTTTTCATTCCCTTTTAATGGCACCACATACCGCACCACATTATCAGGGGCGGCCACGATATGGCGAACATGGTTGTTCACGCGCAACATCTGTTGCGTCATACGAGCAAATTGGTCTTCGGTAAATTCGGGATTGCCACTGATAAAGGTGCTCAGGCCAAAACTTAAATGCAGCGGCGCGTTGATTTCATGTTCAATGCGAGCACGTAATTGACTGGCCTGCGTCGTGATGTCACTGCGTAGGCGGTCGATTTCGCGTTGTTCTTCCGAACGCTCAATCAATAAACTCATCACCAACACCACCCCTGCCACCAACCCCGCCCCCAATAGCGGATAGACCCGCCAGCGGCGTTGCATGGCACGCCAAGACTGGATGGAAAATTGTTCCGACTTTAGCGGAGTGTTGGTAGGCAAGCGCGGCATGGCAAGCTTTCAAGAAAAACCACAGCAGATGCTTAGGCTTGAACGGCTTGGATCAAGATTTCCACTCGACGATTGAGGCGTTTACCTGCCTCGGTAGCATTTGACGCACGGGGTTGTTTTGCGCCTAAACCGTAGTACGACAACCGCTGTTGGGCAACATTGCGCCCTTCGAGGTAATCATTGACCGCTTTTGCCCGATTTTGTGACAACGGTTGGTTGATTCGATCGCTGCCACTGCTATCGGTATGACCCGTAATGGTCAGGGTTGTTTTGCCGTACTTGTTCACAATATCGGCAATCTTATTCATCGTTGGATAAAAACCGCCTTTAATCGCATACGAATTCACATCAAAGGCAGTGCTATCCGTCATGGTCACCACGATTGAATGATCGGCGTTTTTGACCACGGTGATAGCGCCTGATTGAATCTCAGACGTCAAACTGCGGGTAAAGTCTTTGGCTTGGTTATCCATGTACGCACCAATGGCAGTACCGGCCAATCCGCCGCCAATCGCACCAATTAACGCGCCTTTACCCCGATTTTTATGGTTGATTAACGCACCGGCAACAGCACCACCCAAAGTGCCCATGATGGCACCTTTTTCGGTGTTGTTCATATCACGTGGACGGCCATATTGATCGGTTGCACACGCACTTAACAACAGTGAACTGATCACTAAGCCAAGAACAGATTTCTTTAACATCACAAATCCTCTAGTGGAATGGAAGGTCGAGCAAGGCAACATGTGTTTGGCTTAGCCGAGGCAAAGTCAACACAGCCTCCTTTTTTTAGGTATCGCTGTGTTATTTTGCGCGCATTGCTGATATTTATGCTAGCTCACTGACGCAGAAAATAAGCGTTCTAATGCTATTCCCGGGTCGTTTTCTCGCATAAATGCCTCACCCACCAAGAAAGTCTCTACCTTTTGTTGCCGTAGCTGTGCCACTTCCGTCGGCGTCCGAATACCACTTTCTGTGACCACAATCCGCTGAGGCTGATAATCTGGCAGCAAATCAAGGGTGTGTTGAATACTGACTTCAAATGTGCGGAGATTACGGTTGTTGACCCCAATCAGCGGCGTTTGTAAACGCTGGGCGCGTTCCAGTTCTGCTGCATCATGGACTTCGACCAACACCGACATCCCCAAGGCAATGGCTTGCGCTTCAAAATCTTGCAGCTGGGCATCGTCTAAAGCCGACACAATCAACAAAATGCAATCGGCCCCCATCGCCCGTGCTTCAAAAATTTGATAGGGATCGACCATAAAATCTTTTCGCAACACCGGTAAGTCACATGCCGCCCGTGCCGCCTGTAGATAAGCAGCTTGCCCTTGAAAATATTGCTCATCGGTCAACACCGACAGACACGCCGCACCATATTGGGCATAACTTTGTGCAATCGCCACAGGGTCGAAATCAGCACGAATCACCCCTTTTGAAGGGCTGGCTTTTTTAATTTCTGCAATCACTGCCGGCTGTTGTGCAGCGTGCTTAGCACGAATCGCTGCCACAAAATCACGCACATCGTGCCGCGCTTCGGCTTGGGCGCGAATTTCGGCTAAAGGCAATCCAGCACGGGCTTTAGCGACTTCTTGATGTTTCGTTTGCAGAATGGTTTGAAGAATATCTGACATAAGGGTTAGCACGAAGAAAGAATGAAAAATTATCAAAACTGATCATAGCAGAGCCACCCTGTTTCGGTGCTCTGCCACAAGAAAAATAGCCAATTTTAAAAGCGACGTTTGAGATGGGTTTGGTGCATGATGGTGGTGGCGATTTCCTCAATCGATTTGCTGGTGGTGGTGATATACGGAATGCGGTGATGGCGGAACATCGCCTCTGCTTCAGCCACTTCAAAACGGCAATTGTCTAACGAGGCATAATGACTGTTTGGCCGCCGTTCGCTGCGAATTTGTACCAAACGATCCGGTTGAATGGTCAAGCCAAACAATTTACTGCGATAGGGCAACAAGAGTTTTGGCAAAGTCGGTGCCCCAAAATCATCAGGCGTGAGAGGGTAGTTAGCTGCTTTAATGCCGTATTGCAAAGCAAGGTATAAGCAGGTCGGCGTTTTTCCCGAGCGCGACACCCCAACCAAAATCACATCCGCCTCATCCAAATCACGCGGCTTTACCCCATCATCGTGGTTGAGCGAGAAATTCACCGCATCAATGCGGTGGCCGTATTTTTCGTCATTGCCAATGCCATGAGATTTACCCACTTGCCGCGAAGCGGTCATACCCAATTCTTGCTCAATCGCCCCAATAAAAGTTTCAAAGAAATCCACCACCACCGCATGATCTTTGATACTCAGCAAAGCATGTTGTACCGCACGGTCAACAATACTGAGAAATACCAAGGGTTTGTGATGATCATATTCTGCCCGATCTCGAATCAGCCGAGCCGTTTCCTCGGCTTTCTCGACGGTGTCGATAAAAGGTAAAGTTTCACGTTTAAACTCCAAGGTATCAAACTGAGTCAGTAGGGTATGACCCAGCGATTCGGCGGTAATTCCAGTGCGATCTGAGATAAAAAAAGCAGAGCGGCGGTGTGGCATACGGGTGCTTTCCTAACAAAAAGTGAGCAAGATACAGGTGAAAAGCTAAAAATTTTGGCTTTTCTTCCATTTTGTGCACTGCAAAATGTTACGTTTTAGCTGCGGTTTCGGCTAGAATGCGGCCTTTCTTAGTCCCCCTCATCGTCATCCCCCTCCAAAACAGGAAGCTTGATAATGGCAGAGAATTACGTTGTCTGGTTCGACAAGCTACGTATGACCGACGTGGAACACGTTGGTGGTAAAAATGCATCGCTTGGCGAAATGATTAGCCAACTTGCCAGTTCCGGTGTGCGTGTCCCCGGTGGTTTTGCGACAACCGCCCAAGCGTATCGCGATTTTCTGGCTCACAACGGTTTGTCGGATCGTATCAACGAGATGCTTGCCAAGCTCGACGTCGAAGATGTCGTGGAACTGGCCCGCGTTGGTAAAGAAATCCGTCAACTGATTGTTGATACGCCTTTCCCCGCTCAGCTGGAAAACGAAATCCGCACTGCTTACGAGCAAATGGTAGCGGATTCTGGCGCAGAAATTTCGGTTGCGGTGCGTTCGTCCGCCACAGCCGAAGATTTACCTGACGCTTCGTTTGCAGGTCAACAGGAAACTTTCCTGAACATTCGCGGCTTTGACAATGTGATGGGTGCCATCAAACATGTCTTTGCTTCGCTCTATAACGACCGCGCTATTTCGTATCGCGTCCACAAGGGCTTTGCTCACGACGTGGTCGCCTTATCCGCCGGTATTCAGCGCATGGTGCGTTCTGACTGCGGTGCCGCTGGCGTGATGTTCACCATCGATACCGAGTCGGGCTTTGACGATGTGGTGTTCGTGACAGCCTCGTATGGCTTGGGCGAAACCGTGGTGCAAGGTGCTGTCAACCCTGATGAATTCTATGTTCACAAACCAACGCTACAAGCAGGCCGTCCTGCTATTTTGCGTAAGAACATGGGTTCGAAGCTGATCAAAATGGAGTTTACCGAGAACCGCGAAGCTGGTCGTTCGGTACGCACATTGGACGTTGAGCCAGCATTGCGCCGCCAATTCTCGCTGTCGGATGCCGACGTGGAAGAATTAGCACGCTTTGCCCTGATTATCGAAAAACACTACGAGCGTCCAATGGACATCGAGTGGGGTAAAGATGGGGTGGATGGCAAGCTCTACATCCTGCAAGCCCGTCCAGAAACCGTCAAATCGCAAGAATCGCGTGTTGATACCCTGCGCCGCTATCGCTTGAAAAACAAATCGCCTTTGCTGGTTGAAGGCCGTGCTATTGGTCAAAAAATTGGCCAAGGCGTGGTGCGTTTGATTCAAGATGCCAGCGAGATGGATCGTGTCAAACCAGGCGATGTGTTAGTCACCGACATGACCGACCCCGATTGGGAGCCGGTGATGAAACGTGCAGCCGCCATCGTCACCAACCGAGGGGGTCGTACCTGTCACGCTGCGATTATTGCGCGTGAATTAGGCATTCCAGCGGTTGTTGGTTGCGGTAATGCAACAGAAATGCTGAAAGATGGCATGCAGGTCACCGTGTCTTGTGCCGAAGGTGATGCAGGTCATATTTACGACGGTTTACTCGACATCGAAATCATTGATCTAGCGCTGGATAAAATGCCAGAAGCCCCTGTTAAATTGATGATGAACGTCGGTAACCCTGAATTGGCGTTTGACTTCGCCCAGTTGCCAAACGAAGGCGTTGGCTTGGCTCGGATGGAGTTTGTGATTAACCGTCAAATCGGTATTCACCCGAAAGCCTTGCTCGAATTCGATCGTTTAGATCCTGAATTACAAGCCACCATCACCGACCGCATCGCCGGCTATGCCAGCCCAGTTGATTTCTATGTCGACAAAATTGCGGAAGGGGTTGCCACGCTGGCTGCCGCTTTCTGGCCGAAAAAAGTGATTGTGCGTTTGTCCGATTTCAAGTCGAACGAATACGCCAACTTGATCGGCGGCAGCTTGTACGAACCACACGAAGAAAACCCAATGATTGGTTTCCGTGGTGCGGCTCGCTACATTGCACCAGAATTCCGCGATTGCTTTGAGCTGGAATGCCGCGCCATCCGTAAAGTGCGCGACATCATGGGTCTGACCAACGTGGAAGTGATGATTCCATTCGTGCGGACACTGACCGAAGCGGCCAAAGTCGTCGATATTCTGAAAGAGTTTGGCTTAGAACGTGGCAAAAATGATCTGCGTTTGATCATGATGTGCGAATTGCCAACCAACGCTGTGTTAGCAGAACAGTTCCTCGAATACTTCGATGGCTTCTCCATCGGTTCCAACGATATGACCCAACTGACCTTGGGTGTGGACCGTGATTCCGGTGGCCCTATCGCCCCGACATTCGATGAGCGTGACCCCGCTGTTAAAGCGATGTTGCACATGGCAATTTCGACTTGCCGCCGCTTGAATAAGTATGTCGGTATTTGTGGCCAAGGCCCATCCGATCATCCTGACTTTGCCAAGTGGTTGGTTGAAGAAGGCATCGAAACTGTGTCGCTGAACCCTGACACCGTGGTTGAAACATGGTTGTATCTGGCCAAAGAATTGGGCACTCAAGCTTAATTTCTGCCGTTGCAACAGAAAAAAGGGCGCATCTTACGATGTGCCCTTTTTTTACGTTTGCTGCGTTGAGATTATGTCTCTGGTGGCTGCGGTGCGATTTCCAATGGAGGCAAAGGCGAAGCCAACACCTTATCAATACGCTTACCATCCATATCAACCACCTCAAAACGCCAGCCATGCCATTCAGTGTAATCGCTGGTTTTTGGCACTCGCCCTAACAACAACATCACCATGCCGCTGAGGGTGTGATAACGGCCTTTATCTTCTTCTGGTACCAATTTGAGGGCAAGACAGTCTTTTAATTCCAAAATCGGAATAGTGCCATCTAACAGCCACGAGCCATCCTCACGTTTCACCGCCCACGCATCTTCACCATTTTGTGGCGTGAACTCACCCGTCACCGCTTCTAACACATCTTGCAGCGTCACAATCCCTTCAACCTCGCCATATTCATCAATCACAAACACCATCTGCATATTGTTGGCACGGAATTGGTCTAATAGCTCCATACCAGTCAACGTTTCTGGGACATAGACACATGGCATTAAGTCTGCGGAATAATTTGGTTGCTCGCCACGGGTAATCTGTGCCAACGCTTGTTTGGCATGTAATACCCCAACAGCTTGATCCAAACTGCCTTGACACACGGGGAACCGAGAATGTTTAGAATCGACCATCCGTTGCAAGTTTTCCTCTGACGACAGCGTGGTGTCAATAAATACCACTTCAGAACGAGGAATCATCAGCGAGCCAAGTTGACGCTCTTCCAACCGGAACACATTGCGTAATAAATCGCGTTGGTTTTCTTCAATCACGCCAGCTTCTGAACCCTCTGCCAAGATCGCCTGAATTTCTTCTTCGGTGACGCTACTTTGGGTGTTCTGTTTCACACCGAGCAACTTCAACAAAGAATGGGTTGAAAGACTCAATAACATCACAAATGGGCGGGTCAACATCGCTAACCATTGCATCGGACGTGCAACAAGGCAGGCAATAGCCTCTGGACTCATCTGCCCTAATCGTTTGGGGACTAATTCACCCACCACAATCGAGATATAAGTCACCAATACCACCACAATGGCGGTTGCACTAAACGAGGCAAGGGCCGCTTCCACACCAAGCGACTGTAACGATTGGGCTAATGGTGCAGCCAAGATCGCTTCACCGAAAATACCGTTCAATACACCAATCGATGTAATACCAATTTGGACTGTTGAGAGAAATTTGGTGGGGTCTTCACCGAGGGTTAAGGCAATACGCGCCGAACCATTGCCTTCTTCGGCTAATTTGCTCAGACGCGCTTTGCGCGCAGTGACCAAAGCAATTTCTGACATGGCAAACACGCCATTGAGTACGATCAAACCGAGCAAAATTAAGATTTCCATTCTGTGCCTCCATCAACAGCAACAGAATAGACAAACAGCGGAAAGCATGAGGGAAAAAAGGAAACAACCAGCGGCAAGGAAAGTGAACGATCACACAAACTAGAACTGTCCATAGGAATTCGAGCCAAGCTCGGCAAACCTCCAAGTCATAAAAGGACGGTCATCGTAGCAGATTTTTTTGCACTATCATCACTAGTGTCTCAACATTATCTAAAAATCAGACTAGGTTTTTTCCTATCTTGCTATCGACCACGTACTCAATTTTCTGCAAAATCAGGGATTCGGCATAATTCCTGATTTCTTGATGAAGGTAACGATGGATTCCAAGGAAAAAAAAACGCTTAGTGAGTCTGATATCAAAGCAAAATTCATCACGCCTGCAATCGTCAATGCCGGCTGGGATGAAATGACGCAGATTCGTCGCGAAGTCACTCTCACGCCTGGTCCTGTTGTTGTACGAGGCAATCTCTCCTCGCGCAACACAAAGAAAAAGAAGTTCGCCGATTACGTTCTGCAAAAAGAGAAGGGCGTGCCGTTGGCGGTAGTAGAAGCCAAGGAAAACAACTACACCATCAGCCATGGCCTGCAGCAGGCCCTAGGCTATGCCGAAATTCTGGATGTGCCTTGTGCATTCAGTTCCAACGGGGACGGGTTTGCCAGTCATGACAAGACGGCTGCCGCAGGCGAAGACACTGAAACCGAATTCGGGTTGGATGCGTTTCCTTCGCCAGAGGAACTCTGGGCGCGCTACAAGCGTTTCAGAGGTATTGCAGACGATCAGGAATCCCTTATTACCGAACCCTATCACGATGATGGCAGCAACAAAGAGCCCCGCTATTACCAAGCGGAAGCCATCAACCGCGTCATCGAAAAAGTCGCCCAAGGCGAAAAGCGCCTACTACTGGTGATGGCCACCGGCACGGGTAAGACCTATACCACCTTCCAGATCATTTATCGTCTCTGGAAGGCAAAAAAGGCAAAGCGCATCCTTTTCTTAGTGGATCGCAATATTCTGGCGGATCAGACACTGGTCAATGATTTCAAGCCTTTTGGCTCGGTGATGACCAAAATTCGCAATCGCAAGATTGATCCGTCTTATGAAGTCTATCTGGGCCTGTATCAGGCACTCACCGGCCCCGATGAGGAAGACAAGATATTCAAAACCGTCTCGCGCGATTTCTTTGACCTTATCGTCATCGACGAATGCCACCGTGGCAGCGCCAACGACGATTCCGCTTGGAAAGAAATTCTCGAATACTTTAATGGAGCCATCCAGCTCGGCCTCACTGCTACGCCTAAGGAAACGAAATACGCTTCCAACATCACCTACTTTGGCGAACCGATCTACACCTATTCGCTCAAGCAGGGCATTCAGGACGGATTCCTCGCACCTTACAAAGTGGTGCGTATCGATATCGACAAGGACATTCACGGCTGGACGCCGCCGCCCGGCATGAAAGACGACCTCGGCAACACGATCGAGCAACGCAAATACAATCAGGTCGATATGGACCGCATCTTGGTGCTTAACCAGCGCACTAAACTGGTCGCCGAGCGCGTCATGAAGCTGCTCAAAGCCACCGACCCGTTCCAGAAAACCATCATCTTCTGTGAAGACATCGACCATGCCGAGCGTATGCGCAAAGCCATCGTGAATGCAGCAGGAGATCTGGCGAAAAACAACAGCAAGTACGTCATGCGAATTACTGGTGACAGTATCGAAGGCAAGGCTGAGCTGGATAACTTTATTGACCCTGAAAGCAAGTATCCCGTGATTGCCACCACCTCTGAATTGCTCACGACAGGTGTGGATGCCAAAACTTGCAAGGTCATCGTGCTGGATAAAAGCATCAAATCTATGACCACCTTCAAGCAGATCGTCGGGCGCGGCACGCGGATCGAAGAATCGCAGAACAAGTACTTCTTCACCATCATGGATTTCAAGAAGGCCACCGAGCTCTTCAAAGACCCAGATTTCGATGGTGAGCCGGTGGTGATCTATGAGCCAGGACCTCATGATGACCCCGTTCCCCCCGATCCCAAAGGCGACGATGAAGAGGACGAAGTGGGGGGTGAAGAAGGCGAAACCATCAAGAAGTACCACGTCGGCGGCGTCACGGTTTCCATCATTGCCGAGCGAGTCGAATTCCTCGGTGATGACGGCCAGATGGTCACCGAAAGCTACCGCGACTACAGCCGCAAGAACATCCGCCAGGAATTCGGCTCTCTGGACAACTTCCTGCAGAAATGGAACGGCAGCAAGAAGAAGGCCGCTATCATCGACGCCCTCGCCGAATACGGCATCGAACTGTCCACACTCGCTAAGGAAGTGGGCAACGACTACGGCGATTTCGACCTCATCTGCCACATCGCCTTTGACCAGCCGCCCCTCACCCGAGCCGAGCGCGCCAACAACGTCAAGAAGCGCAACTACTTCACCCAATACGGCGACAAGGCGCGCGCCGTGCTAGAAGCATTGCTCGACAAATACGCCGACGAAGGCATTGTCAGCATCGAGAACAACAACGTCCTCAAGCTTGATCCCTTCAAGCAAGTGGGCACGCCGGTGGAAATCATCAACAACGTATTTGGCGGCAAGGCCAATTACGAAGCCGCCTTACAGGCCCTTGAAACCGAACTCTTCAAACAAGTCAGTTAAGCAACTCTGGAATCTCAATGAGCAACGTCAGCAGCATCATCAAATCCATTCAAGACATCATGCGCAAGGATGTCGGCGTCGATGGCGACGCCCAGCGCATCAGCCAGTTGGTCTGGATGTTCTTCCTCAAAATTTACGATGATCGCGAAGCCGAAATCGAACTGCTCGAAGACGCCTACAAGTCGCCGCTGCCCGAGCACCTGCGCTGGCGCAACTGGGCAGCCAAATCCGAAGGCATGACAGGCGACGAGTTGGGCGACTTCGTGAACCTCGAGCTCTTTCCCACGCTGAAGAACAAGCTCCCCCTCAGCGGCCCCACCGGCGAACGCGCCAAGGTCATCCGCAACGTTTTCGAGGATGCCTACAACTACATGAAGTCCGGCACCCTGATGCGGCAGGTTATTAACAAAATCTGCGAGATCAACTTCAACAACACGCAAGACCGCCACACCTTCGGCAGTATCTACGAGCAAATACTCAAAGACCTGCAAAGCGCCGGTAACGCGGGTGAGTTCTACACACCCCGCGCCGTGACCAAATTCATCGTTGACCGGATCGACCCTAAGCTCACCGACAGCGTGCTCGACCCGGCCTGCGGCACCGGCGGTTTTCTTGCCTGCACCATTGACCACAAGCGCAACCGCTATGTGAAGAACGCAGAGGACGAAGCCGTCCTCGTCGCCAGCATTCACGGCGTGGAGAAAAAAGCCCTGCCGCACATGCTATGCACCACCAACATGATTTTGCATGGCATTGATACACCGACGCAGATTGAACACGACAACATGCTCAGCCGCCGCGCCTATAAGGATTACGGCGAGGCCGATCGCGTGAATGTCATCATCACCAACCCGCCATTCGGCGGCATGGAAGAGGACGGCGTCGAAAACCAGTTCCCCGCAACCCTGCGCACGCGTGAAACAGCCGACCTGTTCATGGCCTTGGTAGTGAAGCTGCTCAAGGTGAATGGCCGTGCTGCCGTGGTGTTGCCTGATGGCTTCCTGTTCGGCGAAGGGATGAAGACTCGCTTGAAACAGATGCTGCTGGAGCAATGCCACCTGCACACCATCGTCCGCCTGCCCAATGGTGTGTTCAATCCTTACACCGGCATCAAGACCAACATCCTTTTCTTCACCAAAAAATCCGAAGCCGAATCGCCGGCAACCAAGGAAGTTTGGTTCTACGAGCATCCCTATCCCGAGGGCGTCACCAGCTACAACAAGACCCGCCCCATGCAGTTCGAGGAATTCGCCAGCGAATGCGCATGGTGGGGTGACGAAGCCGACGGCTTCGCAGCCCGCGTCGAAACCCCGCAGGCGTGGAAGGTCAGCGTGGAAGACATTGCTGCCCGCAACTACAACCTAGACATCAAAAACCCGCACGTCGGCGAGCAGATCAGCCACGACCCGGAAGAACTCCTGCAGCAGTATCGGGCACAACAGCAGAACATCCAGTCGCTGCGCGATCAGCTCAAGGACATCCTCGCCGCTGCACTGACAGGAGCTCGGTGAACATGGCCGCTATTGACACACTGATCACCGATCACCTCGATCTGTGGACCACCGCCCTCAAACGCAAATCCACCGCTGGCCGGGGCTCGTCGAGCAAGGTCGAGCTGTACGGCATCAAGAAGCTGCGCGAGCTGATTCTGGAACTGGCCGTGCGCGGTCTGCTGGTGCCGCAGGACCCGAACGATGAGCCGGCAAGCGAACTGCTCAAGAGGATCGCCGCCGAGAAGGCGAAGCTGGTCCAAGCAGGGAAGATCAAGAAGGAAAAACCGCTGCCCTCTATCGGCTACGAAGAAGAGCCATTCAAACTGCCCTGTGGATGGTCGTTTCTGAGATTGGGTGAGGTTCTTGCGTTTGAATACGGGGACAACCTGCCTGAGGCAAAACGCAGTGGTACCGGAGAGTTTCCTGTTTTCGGATCAAACGGTGTTGTTGGCTCACACAACGAATCGTTCGTGACCGGCCAGTGCATCGTTATTGGGCGCAAGGGGTCTGCTGGAGCTCTGAACCTTTGTTTGGAAGAAGGATGTTGCGTCACCGACGTTGCTTACTACTGTATTCCCCCTGCTGAGTTAAGCATTCAGTTTATATTCAAAATGCTGCATACGCTTGGACTGGATAGCCTCGGCAAAGGTATTAAACCAGGACTAAATCGTAATGAAGCATACGCACTAATCATCCCGGTCCCTCCCCTTGCCGAACAACATCGAATCGTTGCCAAAGTTGACGAGCTGATGGTGTTGTGCGATCAGCTTGAGCAAGAAACCGACGCCAGCCTCGGCGCCCATCAGACGCTGGTGGAAACCTTGTTGAGCGCGCTGACCAGCGCCGCCGATCACGCGCAATTCGCCAGCGCCTGGCAGCGCATCGCCGGCCACTTCGACACGCTGTTCACGACTGAAGAGAGCATCGCTCAGCTCAAGCAAACCATCCTGCAACTGGCGGTGATGGGCAAGCTCGTCCCGCAAGACCCCAACGACGAACCCGCCAGCGAACTGCTCAAGAAGATCGCCACCGAGAAGGCGAAGCTGGTGAAGGAAGGGAAGATCAAGAAAGAGAAACCGCTGTCGCCGGTGTCAGAACAGGAGATGTTGTTTGAGCTACCAAGCGCATGGAGTTGGGCTAGGTTTGGATCGATCGTTAGTTTTGAATCAGAGCTTGTTGCCCCGCAAGATTTTCAGAACTTTGATCAAGTAGCTCCAGACTCGATAGAAAAAGGCACGGGTAAATTACTGTGCCGACGAACAGTTGCTGAGACAGGTATAACAGGTCCAAACAACAGGTTTTATGCTGGGCAAATCCTCTACTCAAAAATCCGTCCATCTTTATCAAAAGCCGTCATCGCCGAGTTTGATGGGTTGTGTAGCGCGGACATGTACCCACTTGGCGTAATTGGACTATCCAAACGGTTTCTTCTGAAAGTGATTCTCTCCGAGCCTTTTCTGGCGCAGGTGAGGCGGGAGGAAAACCGCATCAAGATGCCCAAGCTAAATATTCCAAGCTTGTCGAACTTTCTAATCGCTGTACCTCCTTTGAAAGAACAACACCGCATCGTCGCCAAAGTCGACGAGCTGATGGCCCTGTGCGACCAGCTCAAGTCCCGCCTCGCCGACGCCCAAATCACCCAGCTCCACCTCGCCGACGCCCTCGTCGAACAGGCCATCGGCTGAGTCACCGGACATGACGCCAGCGCAGCACAAAATCTGGTGCGACGAAGACGAGCATTCTCGTTACGAGCACTTTGCCGATTTCAACGACTGGCTGGATAGCGAGGAGGGGCAGGCGGCCCGGATTGACCATGGCGTTGACGCCTTGCCCCCAGCCCAGCAAGGCGCTGTTTGCGGGGGATAGAAAAAACCACGACGAAGCGTTTCAGGCATTTCACCGAAAAGCTCAACCACTAAACATGAATAATCCCACCACCAAGACAGATATCACCATCGTATAACACCACAGACTGCCCCGGGGTAATGGCCCACTGTTTTTGTGGGAAATGAACGGTTAATCGGCCATCCACCACGGTTTGGATGTCACATTCCGCATCGGCCATCCGATACCGGTTTTTAGCAGCATAATGGCCAGCCGTAGGCGGCTGATCTAACGTCCATGACAGTTGTTCTGCGTGTAAATCTGCTTTCAGCAACAGCGGGTGGTCATGGCCTTGCACCACAATCAGACGATTATTCGGAATATCTTTTGCCGCAACAAACCACGGCAAACCCTCACCACCAATACCTAAGCCCTTACGTTGACCCAAGGTGTAATACATCAATCCAAGGTGTTGCCCCACAACACGTCCGGTTTCTGTCACCATTTCCCCGGGTTCAGTGGGCAAATAATTCTGTAAAAACTGACGGAAAGGCCGTTCGCCGATAAAACAAATTCCGGTCGAATCTTTTTTTGCTGCATTGTGTAAACCAATTTCTTCAGCAATCTGTCTGACCGCTGTTTTATGCAGTTCGCCCAAAGGAAATAAGGCTCGCGATAATTGATATTGGTTGAGACGATATAAAAAGTAGCTTTGGTCTTTGCTGGCATCCACCCCTTTTAACAGGTAATGCTTGCCGTCTTGTTCCAATTTTCGCGCATAGTGTCCAGTGGCAATACACTCCGCCCCCAGTGTCAATGCATAATCAAGAAATGCCTTAAATTTAATCTCGGCATTACATAATACATCGGGGTTAGGTGTCCGACCCGCACGATATTCTTGTAGAAAATACGAAAATACGCGCTCTTTATACTCGTGTGCAAAATTGACAATCTCAATATCAATACCCAGCCGATCGGCCACACTCATCGCGTCGAGGGCATCTTGCTTAATCGAGCAATATTCATCGTCGTTATCATCCTCCCAATTTTGCATAAACACACCGACCACTTCATGGCCTTGCTGTTTTAGCAAATGGGCAGTCACCGAGGAATCCACACCACCGGATAATCCAACAACAATACGTTTTTTATTCGAAGTTAACATGGAGGAAATTCTTGAATCAAAGACAAGGGATAATGTTTGCCAGCAAGCGCATCTTCAACACACTGCAACACAATATGACTGCGGTGTTGTGATTGGCAGGCACGAATTTGTTCTAGGGTCAGCCAGTGAGCCGCAATAATGCCGTCATCCAAGGTGGCATTCACCGTTTCGGTGACAGGGCGACATAAAAACGCAAAACGCAGATAGGTACATTGTTCTGCTGCTGGAGCGGTATAGATGCCCAATAGCGCGTAGGGTTCAACCAACCAGCCTGTTTCTTCTTGTGTTTCGCGAATCACCGCTTGTTGCAGGCTCTCGCCATATTCCCAATGACCGGCAGGTTGGTTAAAGCGAATCCCCTGTTTGGTATGTTCCTCAACCAATAAAAAACGCCCATCGCGTTCAACAATCGCTGCCACTGTGGCATTTGGTTTCCATTGTGTCATGTTGATCCCCCGTCTCAACTCACCGCAAAAATATGATTATACGCCCAACCTCGTCGCGCACCGGCAGCTAGCACACACAATGTGCTATCACAGTAATTGACATCGATTCTCAAATAAACCACAATGCAGTTGATATTGTTTCTCATCTCTAATTTTTGAGGGCCGCATCATGTATGTTTGTTTGTGTCATGGTGTTACAGATCATCAAATCCGTGCTGCCGTTACCGAAGGCCACGCCACACGCCTGCGCGATCTCAACCGTTGCCTTGGGGTTGCTTCAGAATGCGGTGCCTGTGCACGCTGCGCTCATGAAATTTTGCAAGACACACTGGCCAACCAACACAACACAGCCAAAGCCTTGCCTGTCGCCGCCTAATCCTCGTTTTAGTGGTTATTTCTCAACTTGCCTCTCATTCCGACATAAACGGAAAATTTTAGCGTAAGCCTAGCTTTTGCCTGCAATAACGAATAACCTTAACAGGTGAATCCCTGTTAGGAGGTCGTGTGATGCAAGGCGATAAAAAAGTACTTAAGTTCTTAAATCAGATTCTGAAAAACGAACTGACAGCCATCAATCAGTATTTCTTACATGCCCGTATGTATAAAAACTGGGGCTTAAAAAAACTGAACGAGCATGAATATCATGAATCCATCGATGAAATGAAACATGCCGATAAAATTATCGAACGTATTTTGTTTCTCGAAGGCCTGCCTAACTTGCAAGACTTGGGCAAGTTGTATATCGGTGAGAATACTGCAGAAATGCTGGCCTGTGATCTCAAACTCGAGAATGAAGCTATTCCATTACTGCGCGAAGCCATCGCCCACTGCGAGCATGTCAAAGACTATGTCACGCGTGACTTATTAGAAGACATTCTCGAAAGCGAAGAAGAACATCTCGATTGGCTGGAAACACAGTTAGAACTGATCGATAAGATCGGCTTACAAAACTATCTGCAAAGCCAGATGGATGAATAATTTCATTAGCTAGTCACAAAAAACCCCGCTTATCACGGGGTTTTTTGTTGCCTGAATATTGCGTTTAATTACTCAAAGAATTCACGCAATTTATCCATAAATGACTTGGCACGCGGATTGTGTTTCGCACTATCGCCTTGGCTAATCGCTTCAAATTCACGCAATAGCTCTTTTTGCCGCTCGGTTAATTTAACGGGGGTTTCTACTACCACATGGCACATTAAATCACCATAGGTTGTGCCACGAACCGCTTTGATCCCTTTGCCGCGCAAGCGGAACACCTGTGCCGATTGTGTTTCTGGCGGGATTTTGAGCTTGGCAGCACCATCGAGGGTTGGAATTTCAATTTCGCCACCCAACGCTGCTGTGGAAAAGCTGATTGGCATCTCACAATGCAAATCTTGTCCTTCACGCTGGAAAACCGCGTGTGGTTTGATGTGCGCCACCACGTAAAGATCGCCGTGAGGCCCACCATTGACCCCCGGTTCACCTTCACCCGCTAAGCGAATACGATCACCTTCATCAATCCCTGCCGGAATTTTGACGTTCAAGGTTTTGTGTTTTTTCACGCGGCCAGAGCCATGACACGCTGAACAAGGCTCAGGAATCACCTTGCCGGTACCATGACACGTTGGGCAAGTTTGCTGGATCGAGAAAAAGCCCTGCTGCATCCGCACTTGGCCGTGACCACCGCAGGTGGAACAGGTTTGTGCCTGTGTCCCCGGTTTAGCCCCACTGCCGTTGCAGATGTCGCATGTTTCGACAGCCGGAATCCGAATCTGTTTTTCACAGCCTTTGGCTGCTTCTTCCAGCGAAATTTCCATGTTGTAACGCAGGTCTGCACCACGATAGACATTACTGCGTCCACCGCCGCTGCGCCCGCCTCCGCCAAAGATATCACCAAAGATATCAGCAAAGGCATCACCAAAGCCACCAAACCCTGCGCCGCCACCGCCACCAAAGCCACCGGCTTGTGGGTCAACCCCAGCATGGCCATACTGATCATAAGCGGCACGCTTTTGACTGTCAGAGAGAATTTCATAAGCCTCTTTGACTTCTTTAAATTTCTCTTCTGCTTCTTTACTGTCCGGATTGCGGTCCGGATGGTATTTCATCGCCAGTTTGCGATAGGCTTTTTTAATTTCATCATCAGCGGCATCACGGTTGATACCAAGGATGTCGTAAAAGTCTCGTTTGCTCATAGGGGGTGTGGGACGCGAAAGAGTTCAAGAAAAAGGAAGGAACGGCCCGTCATCCGACAAACCGTTCCCTCCCGATGACGCGTCTTACTTGTCTTTTTTCACTTCTTCAAATTCGGCATCAACAACATTGCCATCTTCTTTTTTATCAGCCTTCGCGCCACCTTCGGGCTGAGCCGCACCGGCTTCAGCTTGCGCCTGAGCATACATGATTTCGCCCAGTTTTTGGCTCGCAGTCATCAACGCCTCGGATTTCGCGTCAATTTGTGCCTTATCATCGCTCTTGACAGCTTCTTCAGCTTCTTTGATTGCGCTTTCGATTTTGGCTTTTTCATCGGCACCAATCTTATCGCCGTAATCAGTCAAAGATTTTTTCACCGAGTGGATTAAACCTTCTGCTTGGTTCTTGGCTTGAACCAATTCGGCCAGTTTTTTATCTTCTTCCGCATTCAGCTCCGCATCTTTCACCATGCGTTGGATTTCGTCTTCCGACAAACCAGAGCTGGCTTGAATGGTGATTTTGTTTTCTTTGCCAGTCGCTTTATCTTTAGCCGAGACATGCAAAATACCGTTCGCATCAATATCAAACGTCACTTCAATTTGTGGCATGCCACGTGGTGCAGGTGGAATGTCCGACAGATTAAACTGACCCAATGATTTGTTGGCGGCTGCACGCTCACGCTCACCTTGCAACACATGGATAGTCACTGCGTTTTGGTTGTCATCGGCAGTCGAGAATACTTGCGATGCTTTAGTGGGGATGGTGGTGTTCTTTTGAATCAACTTGGTCATCACACCGCCCAAGGTTTCAATCCCTAACGACAGTGGGGTCACGTCCAACAACAGCACGTCGGTACGATCACCAGACAACACCGAACCTTGAATCGCTGCACCCACGGCAACCGCTTCATCAGGGTTGACGTCTTTACGTGGGGCTTTGCCAAAGAAAGCCTCAACCGCTTCTTGGACTTTTGGCATCCGGCTTTGACCGCCAACCAAAATCACATCGTCAATATCCGATACCGACAAACCGGCATCCTTAATGGCGATTTTACATGGCTCCATCGAACGAGTGATCAGGTCTTCCACCAACGTTTCGAATTTGGCGCGGGTAATTTTCATCGCCAAATGTTTAGGGCCAGTTGCATCCATCGTGATATAGGGCAAGTTGATTTCGGTTTGTTGGGCCGAAGACAACTCAATCTTGGCTTTTTCTGCGGCTTCTTTCAAACGTTGCAAGGCCATCACATCGTTTTTCAGATCCACACCTGCTTCTTTTTTGAATTCATCAACGATGTAATCCATCAAGCGTTGATCGAAATCTTCACCACCCAAGAAGGTGTCACCATTGGTTGCCAACACTTCAAATTGTTTTTCGCCATCGACATCAGCAATTTCGATGATCGACACGTCAAAAGTACCACCGCCCAAGTCATACACGGCAATTTTGCGGTCGCCTTTTTCGGATTTATCCATGCCAAAGGCCAAAGCGGCGGCAGTGGGTTCGTTGATAATCCGCTTCACTTCCAAACCAGCGATACGGCCGGCATCTTTGGTAGCTTGACGTTGGCTATCATTAAAGTACGCCGGCACCGTGATCACGGCTTCGGTCACTTCTTCGCCCAGATAGTCTTCTGCGGTTTTCTTCATTTTACGCAGCACTTCGGCGCTGATTTGTGGCGGAGCCATTTTCTTATCGCGCACCGAGACCCAAGCATCACCGTTGTCAGCTTTCACAATGCTGAAAGGCATCAGATCGATGTCTTTTTGGACTTCTTTTTCTTCAAACTTACGACCAATCAGACGCTTCACCGCATACAAAGTATTTTTTGGGTTGGTCACGGCTTGGCGTTTTGCCGGTGCACCCACCAAAATCTCGCCATCTTCCATATAAGCAATAATGGAAGGGGTTGTACGTGCGCCTTCGGCGTTCTCAATCACTTTTGGCTGACTGTTTTCAATCACTGCCACACAAGAGTTCGTTGTACCGAGGTCAATACCGATAATTTTTGCCATAATTTTTTTGTCCTTACTTTGTTTTTACGGCACCGATCGAAACAAATCGCTGCCGATATGTGAGTGTTAATGCTTGTTCTGCTAAATAGGGATGAGTGTTGCCGTTTCAAGAGAAACTTAATACAGGCTTAAGCACGCCCTTTGGATACCACCACCATAGCGGGACGCAAAACACGATCAACCAAGCGATACCCTTTTTGCATCACATGCACCACCGTATTCGGTTCTGCTTCATGTTCAATCATGCTGATCGCTTGATGTTGGTGAGGATCCAGTTTTTCACCCAATGGATGAATGGCGACTAAATTCACCTTTTCGAATGCACTGTTGAGCTGTTTCAAGGTCATATCGACCCCGACCTTCAGAGTTTCAAACTGACCGGACGTGTCGGATAAAGCCATCTCTAAGCTGTCATGCACCGCCAATAGTTCACTGGCGAAACGGCTAATCGCATATTTGTTGGCCGCTTGCACATCTTCAGCAGCGCGGCGGCGCACGTTTTCCATCTCGGCCCGCGCCCGCAAAAACTGATCGTTTAGCTCGGCAATTTTGGCTTCTAGTTCGGCAATCTGTTGCGCTTGATCATCGTTTGGCTGATTAAAACTCAAAGTCTCACCAGTCGCAGCGGACACTTCATCATTAGCAACAGGAATTGGATCGGGTTGTTCTGCTTGAGTCATAACATACCTTAATGAGTAAGAGGGTTCGATGATATCGATGTGGCGGCGATAGTCGTGGCAACAGTAGGGGTTTTCAAGAGCCTATGACATAAGGTTTAAAAAAATCTGGCTGGATAAATTGTGGAAGACGGGCTGGTTTTTCGTTTTTAACCGTAGAAGTTCGGAAAAACAAGCTAGCAGGTGTGCAAAATGACAGTTTTTATTTTGCATTTTTCACTATTGAACACCCCAAAAAAAACTCAGCATTTTTTTGTTGTGCGGTGCACACAGACGTTTTTTTTTATGCTCTAATCCTCTCCGCAATGCCGTTAAATCGGTCTGCACAGCAACGAATCACCTCGTCTGCTGCGCTGAGGTAAAGGCCAGACTCACTATCAGAG
Organism: Aquaspirillum soli; assembly: GCF_054781915.1. Taxonomy (NCBI): domain Bacteria; kingdom Pseudomonadati; phylum Pseudomonadota; class Betaproteobacteria; order Neisseriales; family Aquaspirillaceae; genus Aquaspirillum; species Aquaspirillum soli. The sequence continues at coordinate 23,289 of NZ_BAAGTM010000008.1, forward strand.
TCTGGCTTACACAGGGGTAATCCAACCCTGTGTTGCGCTCTTGTTTAGTGCAAGAGGCACACGTTAGGGCTTAGGCTCGCTTTAGCAACATTATTTTTTCTACACCTGAGGTTTTACACATGACAACTCGCGAACAACGTATCGCCGCTATTGAAAAAGATTGGGCCGAGAACCCACGCTGGGCCGGTATTAAGCGTGGCTACACTGCTGCTGACGTGGAGCGCCTGCGCGGCTCCTTCCCAGTGGAATACACTTTGGCTCGTCGCGGAGCTGAAAAACTGTGGAACCTGGTACACAACGAACCTTTCATCAACTGCTTGGGCGCATTGACCGGTGGTCAAGCCATGCAACAAGTGAAAGCTGGCATCAAAGCCATTTACCTGTCCGGCTGGCAAGTTGCTGCTGATAACAACAGCTACATGTCCATGTACCCAGACCAATCGCTGTACCCAGTCAACTCGGTGCCTGCAGTGGTTGAGCGCATCAACAACACCTTCAAACGTGCAGACGAAATTCAACACTCCAAAGGCGTTGATGCAGGTCAAGAAGGTTACATCGACTACTTCGCACCTATCGTTGCTGATGCTGAAGCCGGTTTCGGTGGCGTGTTGAATGCCTACGAATTGATGAAGTCCATGATCAAAGCCGGTGCTGCTGGCGTTCACTTCGAAGACCAATTGGCTTCGGTGAAAAAATGTGGTCACATGGGCGGTAAAGTGTTGGTGCCAACACAAGAAGCTGTGCAAAAACTGATCGCTGCTCGTCTGGCTTCCGACGTGTTGGGTGTTCCAACTCTGATCTTGGCTCGTACCGATGCTGAAGCAGCTGACTTGCTGACCTCTGACTACGACGAAAACGACAAACCATTCGTGACCGGTGAGCGCACCGCCGAAGGCTTCTACAAAACCAAAAAAGGTCTGGAACAAGCCATTTCCCGTGGCTTGGCTTATGCACCTTACGCCGACCTCATCTGGTGTGAAACAGGTACCCCAGATCTGGAATTTGCGCGTCAATTCGCAGAAGCAATCCACGCTAAATTCCCAGGCAAACTGTTGGCTTACAACTGCTCGCCTTCCTTCAACTGGAAGAAAAACTTGGACGATGCCACCATCGCCAAATTCCAGCGCGAACTGGGCGCAATGGGCTACAAATATCAGTTCATCACTTTGGCTGGTATTCACTCCATGTGGTACAACATGTTCGACTTGGCACAAGACTACGCACAACGTGGTATGTCTGCCTACGTCGAGAAGGTGCAAGAGCCAGAATTCGCCGCTCGCGATCGTGGCTACACCTTCGTGTCGCACCAACAGGAAGTCGGCACAGGTTACTTCGACGATGTGACCACTGTGATCCAAGGCGGCCAATCCAGCGTGACCGCGCTGACCGGTTCGACCGAAGAAGAGCAATTCCACTAATCCCAACGCCGGTCTGAACCGGTGAATTAAGTGGGATGGACAGAAAACACCCCCGCCTAGTAATAGGTGGGGGTTGTTCTTTTTTTGGGCTTAGAAGATTAACCATACCCACAGTGTTTTGTTGTGGTGGTCATGATAAGGACTGATCCAAGCTCAAGGAGAAAATAACACTTTTATGCGCATAAAAGTGCGGATATAAACTTTTTTATGCGCATAATAATGCAGAGTAAGTGCTAGCATTGGCGGTTGAACAATTTGCTACACAGGCCAAAATGATGAAACGTACCTTACTTAGCACACTCATCGCATGGAAAAATCAACCGATCCGCAAACCCCTATTGATAGACGGGGCAAGACAGACGGGTAAAACATTCTTGTTACAAGAATTGTTTGGCAATACGTTTGCTAACGTTCTTCGTCTCGATTTTCTGGAAAATCCTGCTTACAAAGAAGCATTTGCTGGTTCGCTGACCCCTGATGATTTGTTGATGAATATTGAACTCATCACCAACCAGAGATTTCACCCAGAAACAGATCTATTGATCTTAGATGAAATTGGTGAGTGTGAACGGGCAGTGACCTCACTCAAATACTTTGCTGAAAAAGCACCGTCTTACTTTGTAGCAGCCAGTGGCTCAAATATTGGTTTGTTAAATAGCTTCCCTGTTGGAAAAGTCGAGCAATACAACTTGCGTCCACTCACCTTTCAGGAGTTTATTTATGCTTCAGAAGAATCAGCCCTGATCAAAGCATTTGATAGCCAAGCGAGCACCCCTGCGGCACATAACAAATTGATGGATAAACTCACAGACTACTTTTTTACCGGTGGGATGCCTGAAGCGGTTGCAGCTTGGTATCAATATAAAGAATCGAGCATTTTAGAACGTGTCGATAAGGTCTCTAAAATTCATGCTGATTTAGTTGCAGGTTATCGCCGCGATTTTGGTAAGTACGCGGGGAAGGTCGATGTAACACTGATCGAATCAGTATTCAATAGCATTCCTACACAGCTCTCCCTAGTTGTCGATGAGTCAGTGAAACGTTTTAAATTTAAAAACGTCCATGAGCGTAAATCTCGTTATAGCGATTTTGAAACAGCCATCCACTGGTTAAAGTGCTGTCGCTTAGCTTTGGCAAACTATCCGATTGAAGGTCAACCCAAAGCCCCTCTTGCAGCCTACAAGAAAGAGAATATGGTAAAGCTGTTCTTATTTGATATCGGCTTACTCAACCATATGCTGGGCAGCAGTTATAAAGAAATCAAACAGCAACACTATGAGTACAAAGGTTATATTGCCGAAAACTTTGTGCAACAGGAGCTCACCGCCATGGGTATCGACCCAAGTTATTCTTGGAACGATGCACGGGCAGAAATTGAGTTTCTCCTTACTATGAATGATGGCGATATTGTCCCTGTAGAAGTCAAAAGCGGTAAACGGACACGCGCCAAATCGCTGGCTTCCTACATAGAAAAATGCAAGCCGAGCAAAACATTTAAGTTGACTGGTACACAAGGCTCACCTGCACTAGAGCAAATCAACATCGTCATGCCTTTGTATTTCACACAGTATTTACCTTTGGATTGAGAGATCAACCTAGCTGATAATCGCAAGCCACCACATTCCGCTGTTCACGGCTAAACTCAATCCCGATTAAGTGAATCGGCTCACCTCGGCTGCGGTATTTCTCGGCATAGCCTCGGTCTTGCAGTTGTTGTGAGGCTTTGCCTTGTGGTGTCGCTTCGACAACTTTGAATTCAAACAAATAGACTTGTTGGTTAAACAACACCGCCATGTCAATGCGGCCTTGTCACCAGTTGGTAAGCCATCGGGGTTTTGTCGATGTAGTAATGGTTGTCTTCGCGAATTTTAGCGAAGGTTTGGATCCCGATTGGCAGTTTCTTGTGCGGTAACATGATGTTCCTCAGACTTAGCTTTACAGACGTCGATCCATTTTGCCGCATGAACAATTGTGGCTAATTCATCTGGGGTGAGTTGAATCGCTGATTGGGCACTGCCACAAGCAGGGTAAACAAACTCATAGTCTTGCAACGAATCATCAAGATAGATGGTTACGCCCTCGTTGACACCAAACGGACACACCCCACCCACTTGATGTCCGATCAATGCTTCCACCTGTTCGGGCGCTAACATCACCGGCTTAGTGCCAAAAGTTTGCTTAAATTTGCGGTTATCGATTCTTTTATCGCCACTGGCTACGACCAAAATGGGTTTACCGTTGACCATAAACGACAGTGTTTTCGCAATATGTGCAGGATCTGTGTTTAACGCCTTGGCAGCCAATTCAACTGTTGCACTGGACACAGAAAATTCCAAAATATCTTGGTCACGCTGCCAATTTTTCAGATAGGCACGGGCGCTTTCTAGACTCATTTTGTTCTCCAACAAAATAAAACATCATACGATTTTCTGCGCTAAATCCCAATCACAGCGGCTTTTAGCGGGAAAGTGCATAGCACTTCCTGTTCTTTGCAGGTACTATGTTTTTTTTCTTTGTATTTAAGGGTTTGACATGCAACGCTTGGCATTTCTCTCCGCCTGCTTATTTTCTGTGTTCACCGCCACTGCCCAAGCAGATGAAGCGCTGTTGATGCGTCCAGAAGTGCAGGCTTTTATGGAACAAACCAGCCGAGAAAGAGGCGTGCCCCGCGATGTCATTGAAGCGACCCTTCGCGCTGTGAATACCAAACCCTCGATTTTGAAAATTATGGATCGGCCATCGACGTCTCGGCCGTGGTATCAATTTCGGCCAAATTTTCTCAACACCGCTTTGATTGATGGCGGTGTCGCGTTTTGGGCAAAACACGCCAAAACATTGCAAGCCGTCGAACAACACTATGGCGTACCGGCAGAGATTATTGTCGCTATTTTAGGCGTCGAAACCCGTTATGGTCGTTTGAGTGGCAATTTTCGTGTCGTGGATGCCCTCAGCACCTTGGCCTTTGATTACCCACGCCGCGCCAGCTATTTCCACAGTGAATTGGCCGAATTTTTTCATTTAACCTTAGAAGAAAACGCCGACCCACTGTCCTTTGTTGGCTCCTACGCAGGAGCAATGGGGATGCCACAGTTTATGCCTTCAAGCTTCCGCAAGTGGGCAGTGGATTTTGATGGAGACGGTCACCGTAATATCTGGGCCAGCCCAGCCGATGCTATCGCCTCGGTTGCCAATTATTTGCAGAAACATGGTTGGCAAAAAGGCGCGGATGTTGTGTTGCCGGTAGATGCCTCAGAAGTGAAAGAACGTGAGCGTCTGGTGGCAGATAAATTTAATTTGCACTACAGCATTGCAGAACTCAAACAGCGTGGTTTAAAAACCCTCGGCGGGGAAGGCAATGATCGGGCTAAAGCGGTGTTATTCCCATTAGAAACCGCCGCAGGGGTCACCGAATACTGGATTGGTTTACAGAACTTCTACACCATCACCCGCTATAACAAGAGCACACTCTATGCGATGGCAGTGCATCAACTGGCAGAAGAAATCCATGATAAACGCCTCGCTGCCTTAGCTGCGGCTGCAAGCCAATAACGGGTCTGCTGCAATCTGCTAGAATCGGCCCCTATGAGCTATCAAGTCCTTGCCCGTAAGTGGCGCCCTAAACGTTTTGCTGACTTAGTCGGACAAGAGCATGTTGTCCGTGCCCTTGGCAATGCTTTAAATCAACAACGGCTACATCATGCTTATCTGTTAACCGGCACCCGTGGTGTTGGTAAAACGACCATTGCGCGTATTTTGGCCAAAAGCCTGAATTGTGAGCAGGGTGTCGGTGCAGAACCCTGTGGTGAATGCAGCGCGTGTGTACAAATCGACAGTGGCCGCTTCGTTGATTTATTAGAAATTGATGCGGCCAGTAATACCGGCATCGACAACATCCGTGAAGTGATTGAAAACGCCCAATATGCGCCCACAGCCGGACGTTATAAGGTGTATATCATCGATGAAGTTCACATGCTGTCGAAATCGGCTTTCAATGCCATGCTAAAAACATTGGAAGAGCCTCCCGCACATGTGAAATTTATCCTTGCCACCACCGACCCGCAAAAAGTGCCGGTGACGGTATTGTCACGCTGTTTGCAGTTTTCCTTACGCAATATGACTGCACCACAAATTGCCAGCCACCTTAGCCATGTGTTGGAGGTGGAAGGGGTCAGCTATGACACACCCGCTTTGGTGCTGTTAGCGCGAGCCGCCGCAGGTTCGATGCGTGATGCGCTGTCGCTATTGGATCAAGCCATCGCGTATGGTTTGGGTGCCGTCGAGGAACAAGGTGTGCGGGCGATGTTGGGGGCGGTGGATCGACGACATTTATTTGCCTTGCTCGCTCACCTTGCCGCCGATGATGGCAGTGCATTGTTGGCCGAAGCCGAACAACTGGCCGCACAGGGCAGCAGTTTAGACACTGCGCTGAGTGAACTGGCCGTGGTATTACAACAAATTGCCCTAGCACAAACCGTCCCAACGGCCATTGACAACGACGAGCCTGAACGAGACAGTTTGTTTGCCCTTGCCGAGTTAATTCCAGCAGAAGATGTGCAACTCTATTACCAAATCGTGTTGTTAGGTCGGCGTGACTTGCCGCTGGCACCAGACGATTATGCTGGTTTTACCATGACCCTGTTGCGCTTATTGGCGTTTCATCCCAGCCAACGCGCCCGCCATCTTACGCAGGCTGCCAGCACGTCACATTCGCCCACTGTGACAACAAGCGCCAGCAAACCAACCGCAACGTCAACCCTGTCGCAGTCTGTCGCAACGAGCGCCACCGGCCCAGCGGCGGCCCGCGCCATAATTGATAAAATCCGCAATAACAAACAAGGCAAAAGCCCTGCCGTTACCGCGTCGGTGCCAACGGTAAACGAACCACCACGCGCAACACCAGCGGCACCGCCCACACCAATTGCACCAGCGGTAACAATCGCGCCCCCCGTGCAACAAACACCACCCCCTGTTTCACCTCCTTGGGAAGATTCACCGTCACCCGTGGTAGAAGTGGCAATGACAACAAACACCACTGCGCCCCCCACTGCCAGCTGGCAAGGGGATTGGTATCAATTAGTGCAAGCGGTTCGGCCACAGCTTGGCGCCGGACAAGTGGTGTTGCAACATGCTGAGTATTTGGGGCATCAAGGCGACGTATTCCGCTTGCGGATTCCCGAGGGACAACGTCGCTTAGTACAACAGTATCAAGAGAAATTGACCCAAATCATGCAGGATTATCTGGGTCACCCCGTACGATTAGCCATTGAATTTGGCACCATTGAAGGCGAAACCCATTTCAGCCAACAAGAACGCCTACGCCGTGAACAGTTGGAACAAGCACGGCAGGAGTTTGCCCAAGACGAGGTCGTTCAACAGTTGGTGAACACCTTGGATGCAGTGATTATTGAAGACTCAATTCGAGTTCTCACCCCACCACCGGCGCAAGCATAATGCGCCCTCTCTGTGATTGATTAAGGAGTGTTTGATGTTAAAAGGCGGCATCGCGGGTCTGATGAAACAGGCCCAGCAAATGCAGGAAAACATGAAAAAAGCCCAAGAGGAATTGGCCAAAATCGAAGTTGAAGGTCAATCTGGGGCTGGCATGGTCAAAATTGTGATGGCGTGTAACCACGACATCAGACGCGTGACCATCGACCCTGCTGTGATGGATGATAAAGAGATGTTAGAAGACTTGATTGCAGCGGCAGTCAACGATGCCAATCGTCGTGCCGAGACCACATCGCAAGAGAGAATGGCAGGCTTTACAGCGGGTTTGAATCTGCCTCCCGGCTTCAAAATGCCTTTCTAATGATCCACAAGTGACCAACCAATGAACACGCCAATGTCTTTGGCGCAGCTGGTGTCTGCGCTGCGGGTGTTACCGGGGGTGGGGCCAAAATCTGCACTACGCATGGCCTATCACCTGCTGCAACACGACCGCAGCGGTGCGGCACAACTGGCACACGCGTTACAACATGCGCTCGATCATTTGGGCCATTGCCAACGTTGCCATACTTTTAGCGAAAGCCCGTTGTGTGATATCTGTCTGGATACCAGCCGCGACCCACAGCGTTTATGTATCGTGGAAATGCCGGTTGATTTGTTGCGTCTAGAAGAAAGCCGTTGTTTCAACGGCTTCTATTTTGTCTTGATGGGACGGCTTTCACCATTAGATGGCATTGGCCCACAAGAGCTTCAACTCGACCGCTTACAACAACGCGCTTTAGATGGTGTGGTTCAAGAAGTCATATTGGCGACTAATTACACTGCCGAGGGAGAGGCCACGGCTCATGTCATCAGCGAAATGCTGCGAGGACATGGTTTAACGGTCTCGCGTATTGCACGTGGCATGCCGGTCGGCGGTGAGCTGGAATTCACCGATCCGGGCACACTGGCACAAGCTTTTTACGAGCGTCGACACCTCGCCTCGTCTTAATTCTTTTTATTTTTGGACGCGAAATTTCCCATGCTCACTCTAAAACTGCAACATCAGCCACGGGCGCGTGGTGCTTTAGATTTACCGGGCTCAAAAAGTATTTCTAACCGCACCCTCTTATTGGCCGCGTTGGCAGAAGGGGAAACGCTGATTCATGGTCTGCTCGATTCAGATGACACACGGCGAATGCTTGATGCACTCACTGCGCTTGGTGTTGAAGTCGAAGAACAACCGATTGCCGGAGATTATCGGGTAAAAGGGGCAGGGGGAGCATTTCCGGTCAAAGATGCCAAACTTTTTTTAGGCAATGCCGGCACCGCCTTTCGCCCACTCACCGCTGCCTTGGCGTTGATGGGCGGACAGTATCACCTGTCTGGCGTGCCACGGATGCACGAAAGGCCAATTGGTGATTTGGTTGAAGCCCTCCACACTTTGGGGGCAAAAATTGAATACCTCGGCAACAGCGGTTTTCCTCCGCTGTTGATTGAACCGGCCACCATCACCGCCGGCGGTGTCGTAAAAGTACGCGGCGATGTCTCGAGTCAGTTTTTGACTGCACTGTTAATGGCGCTGCCCCTAGCCCAACAAGCGACCCGAGTGGAAGTGATCGGCGAGCTGATTTCTAAACCGTATATTGATATCACCCTACGTTTGATGTCGAAATTTGGGGTCGAAGTCGCCCGTGAAGGCTGGCAAGCCTTTACCGTGCCGGCGCAAGCCTATCGCAGCCCAACAGAAATTTATGTTGAAGGCGATGCCAGTTCAGCCAGTTATTTCCTCGCCGCAGGGTTATTAGGGGGTGGGCCGGTGCGTGTACAAGGCGTGGGGGCCCATTCGATTCAGGGGGATGTACGTTTTGCTGAAGCGTTGGCCGAGATGGGTGCAGTGATTCGCATGGGAGAACATTGGATTGAGGCAGAAGCACCCGCAGATGGCAAGGTCAAAGCCATTACCCTCGATTGCAATCATATTCCTGATGCGGCCATGACCTTAGCTGCGTGTGCATTATTTGCCGAGGGCGTCACCACCCTAACCAATATTGCCAGTTGGCGCGTCAAGGAAACCGACCGCATTGCAGCGATGGCAGCAGAATTACGCAAAGTCGGCGCACAAGTAGAAGAAGGGGAAGACTATATCCGTATCACGCCACCGCAAGTTTTCTTGCCAGATGCAGAAATTGATACGTATGACGACCATCGAATGGCCATGTGTCTGTCCTTAGTCAGCTTTGCCACCTCGGTCATTATTCGCGACCCTGATTGTGTGGCAAAAACCTTCCCACGCTATTTCGAAGCATTGGAAGCCATTCAAGCCCCTTAACAAAAAAACGCTCTGCTGACTGGCAGAGCGTTTTTGGTATCGCAGAGCAGGGGATTAGCTACGGAACACGATGTCGCAGTTCAAGCCTACTTTTTGCAAACCAATGCGAGTTTCCAAGTTAATCACCAATGGGCTGCGTAAGTTTGCACGCAACTTGCCCATTGGGTCGGTTTGTTCTTGACCATCTTTGTAAACAATCACCAACACTGCTGCATCGTCAGCGGCTTTGAGCTGCAAAGCGTCAATTTCGGCAGGGGTCAGTTCAATTTCATAACGGACAGCCACTTCTTGGGCATCCACTACGCTGAACAGAATGTCTGCATCATCCAGCGACTGCATCCAGAAGACACGAGGGCTGTCGTTTTCTTCATGGAACAGCTTAAAGCGTGTGCAGCCCTCTAACCCTGGCAAACCAGCAGGGAAGTGTAATACAGTGTTTTCGTCAACTTCGACAGGGCCAAGCAAGCTAGATTGAAACAGCATCGGTCTCTCCTTGAAATGTAGGTGCAGATTCTGCACAGCGCTTATTCTGACACGATATTAACCTAGCTTGATAACAATTCTGTGACCCATTTGCCTTGTATCAGATGCAGTGATGCTAATTTGCTCAAACCACAGCATTTTATTGTGCCTTATCCGGATGAAATAAGACTCATAGAATAGCCAACACAAACAACAGCATCACGCTATGCCAAACAACCCCTAGCAGTACGAAAGCAAAGTTCATGAATGTATTTGATGTCATCATTATCGGTGCCGGTGCCGCCGGTTTAATTTGTGCAGCAACCGCCGGTGCACGCGGTCGGCGTGTCTTGTTGTTAGACCACAATACAAAATTGGCAGAAAAAATCCGCATCTCGGGCGGTGGTCGTTGCAACTTTACCAACCTCGACATTCACCCCGACCGTTTTATTTCGGACAATCCGCACTTCTGTCGCTCAGCATTGGCACAGTTTAGCCAATGGGATTTTTTAGCGTATCTCAAGGAACATCGTATCCCGTGGCATGAAAAAACCCTTGGCCAGTTATTTTGTGACCACAGTAGCCAAGACATTATTGATATGCTGCACCAACGCTGCCAAGCCGCTGGGGTGGTGATGCAACTGGGTGTGTCGGTCCAAGATGTCAGCCGCAGCGATGTGTTTCAGCTCAACACCTCACAAGGACGCTTTCAAGCAGCGTCACTGGTGATTGCCACAGGGGGCTTATCTATCCCACAAATTGGCGCCAGCCCATTCGGCTATCGTCTGGCTGAACAATTTGGCTTGGCGGTGACCGAACTCGCGCCTGCCTTGGTTCCTTTAACATTGCATCGCGAAGATTGTGAACAATTTGCGCCGCTGTCTGGGATTGCGCTGTCGATGTCGGCACAAGCCGAACACGGCCCAGCTTTTCGTGAAGCAGGGTTGTTGACCCATAAAGGGCTCTCTGGTCCTGCGATTTTGCAAATTTCCAGCTATTGGCGTGCAGGCGAAAGGGTGACGTTGGATTTAATGCCAGATCAGACTATCACCGACTTTATCGATGCAGCCGAGCGACGTGACAAAACCTTGCTCAATCGTTTGGCAGAGTATTGGCCACGCCGGTTTGCCGAAGCGTGGTTACAACGGTTGGGCATTGATGGCAACAGTCGCCAACTCAGCAAAAAACACTTGGCACAGCTTGAACAAGCAGCCCATCAATTTCAATTACGCCCCAACGGTACGCAAGGTTACAAAAAAGCCGAGGTGACACGCGGTGGTGTCTCCACCCGAGAATTGAGCTCGAAAACCCTGATGGCACAACGGGTGCCGGGATTATTTTTCATTGGCGAAGTGGTGGATGTGACTGGCTGGTTGGGGGGATATAACTTTCAATGGGCGTGGTCGAGTGGCGTCGTGGCAGGGCGAAACTGCTAAACTACGCAGCCACTCGTTATTGTGAAACGGTTTTGTTTCATGTCTGAATCCTTACCTGCCGACCCTTTATCTGAATTACGCCTACCGCCCCATTCCACCGAGGCAGAACAAGCCGTGCTTGGGGCGTTGCTGTTAGATAACAGCGCGTGGGAAAAAGTCGCTGACTTAATCATGGCACAAGATTTTTATCGCCATGAGCACCGCCTGATTTGGTTGGCGATTGTACGGCTATTAGATGCCAGTCGCCCCGCCGATGCCCTCACCGTTTCCGAACGTTTACAGGCACAAAACGAATTGGAATTGATCGGGGGCTTATCGTATCTCGTCACGTTGACACAAAACACGCCTTCCTCAGCCAACATCAAGCGTTATGCCGAAATTGTGCGTGAACAATCGGTGATGCGGCAGTTGGTTTCGGTTGGCAACGAGATTGTGGAATCGGCTTTTAACCCACAGGGACGAGAAGCCGCCCAGCTGTTGGATGAAGCCGAATCCAAGGTGTTTCAAATTGCTGAAAGCAGTGCTCGCACGCAGCAAGGCTTTTTGGAAATGCCAGATATCCTCACCGAAGTCACCACGCGAATTGACCATCTCTATAGCCGAGACAATCCCGATGCGGTGACAGGCATTCCCACTGGGTTTATTGATATCGATGAGAAAACCTCTGGCTTACAACCCGGTGATCTGATTATTGTGGCGGGGAGGCCCTCGATGGGGAAAACCGCTTTTGCCATGAATTTGGCCGAGAATGTTGCGATTCAAACTGCGCTGCCAGTTGCCGTTTTTTCAATGGAAATGCCAGCCACCCAGTTGGCAACGCGGATGATCGGCTCGGTTGGTCGGCTCGACCAACATAAATTGCGTACCGGTCGTTTTGACGATGAGGATTGGCAAAAATTTACCCACGCCCTAGGTGTGCTGGCGGATGCAAAAATTTTTATTGATGAAACCCCCAGCTTATCCGCGCTCGAGTTGCGCGCCCGTTCGCGGCGTTTAGCACGCCGTTTTGATGGGAAATTGGGGCTGATTGTGGTGGATTATTTACAGTTGATGAGCGGTAGCAGCCACGGTGCGCGCCAACAACAAAATCGTACAGCGGAAATTTCGGAGATTTCGCGGGCGATGAAAGGCTTGGCACGGGAACTCTCAGTGCCAGTGATTGCCTTGTCACAGTTAAACCGCTCGGTTGAACAACGGCCCAATAAACGGCCAATGATGTCTGATTTGCGTGAGTCGGGTGCCATTGAGCAAGACGCCGATTTGATTATGTTTATGTACCGTGATGAATACTACAACCCTGATTCACCTGATAAAGGTTTAGCCGAGGTGATTATTGGTAAACATCGGAATGGCCCAACGGGGATTGTGCGCTTGGCCTTCCGGGGGATGTATTCACGGTTTGAAAATGCGGTCCTCGATCCTAACCGCAGTTGGGACAGCCACGAATGATCGCAGTGATTCGATTTTTTTATAAAGAAAGGCAACTGTGATGAGTTACTACAACCATCATGTTTTTTTCTGTGTCAATCAACGTGCCGAGGGTGAACGGCAATGCTGTCACAATCATGGCGGCAGTGCGATGCTCGACTATGCCAAACAAAAAGTAAAAGCACTGGGTTTACTGGATAGCGGACGAGTTCGGGTACAAAAAGCGGGCTGTTTTGATCGGTGTGAACAAGGACCCTTGTTAGTGGTGTATCCCGAAGCCGTCTGGTATACCTTTGTTGACGAAGAAGATATTGATGAAATTTTGACTGAACATCTGCAACATGGTCGTATCGTTGAACGCTTGCGAGTGGCGGACCATGCTTAAGATGCCGGAAAAAATCACCGTCGCCGGCCCAGTGGGTGGGTTAGACACGATCGTTGTGATGGCTAAAGGACCGACACGCGGCATTGCTGTAGTGGCGCATCCCAATCCACTGCAAGGGGGTACACACACCAATAAGGTGGTGCAAACCTGTGCGAAAAGCCTGTCACAGCTTGGCTATACCGTTTATTGTCCGAATTTACGCGGCGTGGGCGCCAGCGAGGGCGAACACGACTATGGCCGAGGTGAAGTAGAAGATGTGTTAGCAGTCATCGACTTTGCCCAGCAACAGCATGGGACCGCTTTGCCGTTGGTGTTGGCGGGGTTTTCCTTTGGTGGTTTTGTCATGAGTCATGTCCGCCAACGGGTTGCAGCTCAACGGTTGATTTTGCTTGGCCCTGCTGTGAGCCGTTATGAAACACAAGTCGCCGAAGTCCCACCAGATACGTTGGTGATTCATGGAGAAGAAGATGAGGTGATCCCGTTAGCTGATGTATTGGCATGGGCACGGCCACAACAGCTACCGGTGGTGGTCTTTCCCGGTGCAGGCCACTTTTTTCATGGCAAACTCATCCCACTCGGCCAGCTATTAAACCGGCTATTAGCACCAACGAACTAATTTGTCTCTTCACTCACCGCTGGTTCGACTTGGCAGCGGTGAGCACACCATCCCCAATAAATATAAAATTTACTTGCAATAAATCAAAACAAAAATAAAATAACAAAAACACAGCAAAAGATAAATAGATCATTTTTGCGATAAGCTCTCTCGATCTCCCCGCAAAGGTTCACTCACTCATGTACGTCGCCGCAGATCCCTTTGAGACGATTCGGCCCAAAGTGCTGATAGTTGAAGACAGTTTGATGATGCTCAAACGTCTGACTAAATTACTCTATTCCGCAGGATTTGCCCCGACGGTGGCAATGAACCTACAAGAAGTGGAACAGATTTTAGCGACCGACGGCGATTTCTTTGCTGCTGTGGCTGATTATTGCCTACCGGATGCCATCGAAGGGGAAATCCTACCCTTATTGATTGACGCCAATATTCCGACGCTCGCCCTGACCGCACACAGCGACATTTCTATCCGCGATAAAATCCTCGCCCTCTCGGTGGTGGACTATGTCCCGAAAGACAGCCCTGCGGCACTGGAATATGTAGTACGGATGCTGAACCGACTGCAAAAAAATCCCAATATCGGCGTGTTAATTGTTGATGATGCTGCGTTGATGCGGAATTACCTACGGCATTTACTCGAACGGCAGCATTATCAGGTGTTCGAAGCAAATAGCGCCCAAAGGGCTCAATATGCTGCTGCAAGAGCCCTGTATTCGTTTGGTGCTCACCGATCAAGATATGCCGGGGATGGATGGGATGCGCTTTGCCAGCGAAATTCGGCGACGGTATGGCAATCATCGCTTGTCGATTATTGGTATTTCTGGGCTGACTAATCCGGTCATCGGCGCCCGTTTTATCAAAGCAGGTGCAGACGATTTTATGCACAAACCGTTCAGTCCCGAAGAGTTCTTTTGTCGTATCACGCGCAACATTGAATTTATCGAGAATGTGCAAGCACTCGAACATGCAGCCAATCGAGACCCGCTCACCAATTTATCAAATCGGCGTCATTTTTTAGATCAGATGGCGCGTGTCAAAGGCGAATATTGTGTTGCCATCAGTGACATTGATTTTTTCAAACAAGTCAATGACACCTATGGCCACGATATAGGCGATGTTGCCATTCAATTTGTCGGGCAGTTATTGCAAGAACATTTTCCCGATGGTTTAACCGCCCGCTTTGGTGGGGAAGAATTTGTGACGGCGATTGCCAATGGCAACATCAGTGATTTTGTCAGCCGTTTAAACGATGTGCGACAACAGCTTATGCATCGACCTGTCACCACTCCACAAGGAGAACTCCGGCTTAATATCAGCATTGGTGTTTCTGCAGTCACAAAACACAGTCTTACCGCAACACTCAAACAAGCCGATGAAGCCCTCTATCTCGCGAAACAACAAGGACGCAACCAAGTACAACTCGCCGGCTGAGGTTGCCGCCCTTATTTGGTAACCAACACCAGCTCTAACATACGTTCTGCTAATTCATCCACTGATAATTCCCCTTCACGGCGGAACCATTGCACTGACCAATGCAAACTGCCTAACAACGTGCGGCGTAATAAGCGGGTATCGGGCTTGACCAAGCCCACTGCTGCCGCCTCGTCTAAAGCCTGTTGCCACAGCGCTTCGTAGCGATCACGCAAAATAATCAGCCCCGGACGCTGTTCTTCTGACACACTGCGCCACTCGTATAACATGACCTCTAGTGCAGCTTGGTTTTCGCCCAATAAAGAGTGCAGATGCACCCGAATCAAGGTGGCCACTTTATCGCGAGGATGTTGCACCTCGGCCAATGCAGCCGCCAGCTGTTCTGTGGTATTGCTAATCCCCAAGGCCATCACAGCGACCAGAATTTCTTCTTTAGTTCGAAAATGATAGAACAAGCTACCCGACTGCAACCCTACCGCATTACCAATATCACGCACCGTGGTTCGTTCATAACCACGATCACGAAATAGACGTGCAGCCGCACGTACAAGCTCCATACGACGAGAATTTTCTTCGGTAGAAACAAGCATTCCTCATCTGTCCTTTAATATACTGCCGGTGCCTTTAGGCAAGCAGCCAGTGTTCTACCTGTTGGTACACTTGGGCTGGCTGAAGTTGTTGCAAACAGTCAGTGTGTTTTAACGGACATACCCGTTCAAAACAGGGACTGCAAGATAAATTTAATGACATAATACTCGCCCGCTCGGTTAATGGCGGGGTAAATTCTGGGCTAGATGAGCCATACAACGCGACCAAAGGCACACCAAGTGCCGCAGCAATGTGCATTAAACCCGAATCGTTACACACCGCCACCTTGGCACAGGCTAATAAATCAATCGCCTCTTCCAATGTGGTTTTACCACATAAATCGACTACCGCCGGCAAAGCCGCCAGCTCACGAATCGCTGTCCCAAACTCGGCATCTTTCGGTGAACCAAAAATCCACACCTGATGTCCTGCCGCCACCGCTTGTTGTGCAACAGCCGCAAAATGTGCCACCGGCCACCGTTTTGCGGGGCCGTATTCTGCCCCCGGACACAATGCCACCACGGTTTTTTCTAACCCTAAACCATAACGCGCCAAGACAGTGGCAGGCACCGGCTTGGCTTGTAGAATAGGAAACGGCAAGGGTTTGTTTACGGTTGTTTTAGGCGGTTCGGCCAAGGCCAAAAAACGCTCTAACATACTCGGCAAAGCGGTTTTATCCAGCTTGCGCGCATCGTTTAATAAACCATAACGCATTTCCCCCACCCAACCAGTACGACAGGGGATGCCCGCAAACCAAGGAATCAGCGCTGATTTCAGTGAATTGGGTAAGACAATCGCTTGTTGATAGCCCTCTTGCGCCAGCTTACGCCCCAAACGGTAGCGATCTCGCAAACGCAGTTGGCCGTGAGCAAAAGGGTTTTCGATCACCCGCCGAATTTCTGACATCCGACCATGTATCGCCGCTGTCCATGCAGGTGCCAAGACATCAATCACCACCTCGGGATGGCGTTGTTGCAAACGCCGATAAAGCGGTTGCGCCATGACCGCATCCCCAACCCAAGCAGGCGTGAGCACTAAGATTTTTTTGATCATTGTAATAAGCAAAAAAGGTGCGGACACGCCGCACCTTACCGACAGGGGTCGGAATGATAAAAAGCAATCGGCTTAGTGATGTTTCTTCACTGGGCCAACCAGCTTGTAGCGAGTGCCACAGTATGGGCATTGCACTTCACCATTCTCACTACGATCAATCGCCAAGAACACCCGAGGGTGTTGATTCCACTTCACCATGTCGGGCATTGGGCAATGTAGGGGCAAGTCATCGCCTTTGACTTCAATGTATTTGGCGCGGTTTTCTTTCAAAGCACTCATACCATCATCCTTACGCGATATAGGTCAGCCAATCAGCATGGCTTTCATCTTGACCTTTAACACAAGCGAAATAGCGTTTTTGCAGTTCTGTGGTGATAGGACCACGCACGCCTTCACCAATTGGGCGACGGTCTAGTTCGCGAATTGGTGTCACTTCAGCAGCCGTGCCCGTGAAGAACGCTTCATCTGCGCTATACACTTCGTCACGGGTGATACGTTTTTCGATCAACTCCAACCCCATCTCAGCCGCTAATTGCACAATCGTATCGCGGGTGATGCCTTCTAAGGCGCTGGTCAGGTCTGGGGTATAGAGTTTGCCTTTACGCACGATAAAGATGTTTTCGCCCGAACCTTCAGCAACAAAACCATCCACATCCAACAACAAGGCTTCATCATAGCCATCGGCAGTGGCTTCGTTGTTTGCCAAAATCGAGTTCATGTAGTTGCCATTGGCTTTGGCTTTACACATTGTGATATTGACATGGTGACGGGTAAAGGAACTGGTTTTGACACGAATCCCTTTTTCCAAACCCTCTTCACCCAAGTACGCGCCCCACGGCCATGCGGCCACAATCACGCGCACATCGTTTTTCATCGGTGCCACGCCCAGCTTGCCAGAACCGTAGAAAGCCATAGGACGGAAATAGCAGGATTTGAGTTGATTTGCCTTTACCACATCAAGGTGTGCTTGATTGATTTCTTCTTTTGAGAAGGGCAAATCCATACCCAAAATTTTGGCAGAACGGAATAAACGGTCGGTATGGTCTTGCAAGCGGAACACGGCTGGGCCACGCGCAGTTTCATATGCGCGCACCCCTTCAAACACGCCCATACCGTAGTGTAAGGTGTGGGTCAGTACATGGGTGTTTGCTTCGCGCCAATCCACCAATTTGCCGTCGTACCAAATGAAACCATCGCGGTCAGCCATTGACATCTTAGATTACTCCGTCCGAGTCGTTGTATAGAATAAAGCGTTTAATTTTGACATCGTTCCCAGCTTAAAAGCTAGCGATTCCTACAGTTTACCCAAAGCGACGATCAGCAACAAAGGGGTTGCTGCGGCGTTCTTCACCAAAGGTTGAATCTGGGCCATGCCCCGGAATGAAACTGACATCATCTCCCAAGGGGAAAAGTTTGTCGCGGATTGACGCCACCAAGGTATCGTGATCGCCACCGGGAAAATCACTGCGGCCAATTGAACCAGCAAACAACACATCCCCCACCCATGCCTGTTTCGCCTCACGGTCAAACAACACCACATGACCGGGCGTATGTCCCGGGCAGTGAATCACCTCGAATTGACGTTCACCACAGGTGATCACTTCCCCCTCTTGTAACCATTGGTCAGGTTGCAAGGCAGGCGTAAAAGGAAAGCCAAACATCTGCGATTGTCGCGGCAAGCCATCTAACCAATACTGATCGGCAGGATGTGGCCCCCACACAGGGATGTTTAATTCTGCTGCTAATGCCGCGCTACCGCCAACATGGTCAAGATGGCCGTGGGTGAGAATAATTTTCTCCACTGTCACACCGACCTGAGCAATAGCAGCCATAATGATAGCGACATCACCGCCCGGATCGATCACCACCGCTTTCTTAGTCGCATCACACCACACCAAAGAACAGTTCTGGTCGAAGGGAGTCACGGGAATAACACGATTGCCCATTTTTTACGCTCACAAAGTTTGTTGGGCATAGCGTTCTACGCCCTCTGCCACGGTGAGGAATGGCTCTTGATAGCCCGCCTGACGCAATAAAGAAATATCAGCACAGGTATAGCTTTGATATTTCCCTTTGAGTGCCTCAGGGAAATCAATGTATTCCACAATCCCTTGCGCCACCATATCGGCCAACGACAACGCAGCTTCACCCTGTTGTGCGCGACAAGCATTGACTGCCGCTACCGCTACGGCATTGAATGGCTCAGCACGTCCGGTGCCGAGGTTAAAGATGCCGGATTTTTCTGGATTGTCGAGGAAGAACAAGTTGACCTTCACCACATCTTCTACCGAGACAAAATCTCGACTTTGCATCCCTTCGGCATAGCCGTCATACGCCCCAAACAGTTTAACTTTGCCAGTGTCGCGGTATTGATTGAAGTGGTGGAAAGCAACCGATGCCATCCGGCCTTTGTGCTGTTCATGGCGACCATAGACATTGAAATAGCGGAAACCAGCCACTTGTGCTGATAAACCTTGGTTGATCCGGCGGCGCACATGCTGATCAAACAGGTATTTTGAGTAGCCATAGACATTTAATGGCGATTCAAATTCGCGTGACTCAACAAACACTTGTCCACCGCCATACACCGCTGCACTGGAGGCATACAAGAAAGGAATGGCATCTTGCTGGCAATATTCGAGCAAACTAATGGAGTATTGATAGTTGTTTTCCATCATATACTTACCATTGTGTTCCATGGTATCGGAACACGCGCCTTGGTGCAGAATGGCCATGATTTCACCATCCCACGTCCCATCTAACAGCATCTCAATAAAATCGGTTTTATCGATGTAATGACTGATTTCACAATCCACTAAATTGCGAAACTTCATCCCATCCGTTAAATCATCAACGGCAATAATGCGATTTTCACCGCGTTCATTCAGTGCACGAACCAAATTTGAGCCAATAAAACCAGCGGCTCCAGTCACAACGATATACATAATTTTTCCTTTATGCGTGCTGGTGTAGCGCGTGTTGTAATTCAGCGGCACTGACCGTTGCCGTCCCTAATTTTCCAACCACAATGCCAGCAGCCACATTCGCCAAGCCCATTGCTTCAGGAAGGGCCACCCCCGCCGCCAACATCAAACCCAAACTGGCAATCACCGTATCACCCGCCCCCGAAACATCGAATACTTCACGCGCTTGGGTCGGGACATGCACCGCTTCGCCAGCCTCACGGAACAGGCTCATGCCTTCTTCGCTGCGGGTAACCAATAATGCCTGTAAGGCCAATTGTTGCCGCAGTTGTTGGGCACGTTCACTCAGTTGTACCTCACTCTGCCATGCCCCAGCGACTTGTTTAAATTCACTTTTATTCGGTGTTAACAACGTGGCACCGGCATACTTTTGCCAATCATCCCCTTTAGGGTCGATCAACACGGGCTTACCCGCCTGTTGTGCCAATGCAATCATTTTCGCCACATGCGTTAAACCGCCCTTACCGTAATCCGATAAAATCACCACATCATGCTGTGGTAACTGTTGGGCAAAATCATCAAGTTTATCGGCTAACACTTCATGGCTAGGTTCGGCCTCAAAATCGAGCCGAATAAGCTGTTGTTGACGAGCGACCACACGCAGTTTCACCGTCGTATCCAATTCTGGATCGCGTCGAAACGATACCTGTACCCCATCATGGCGCAGGAGTTTTTCTAAAGTAAACGCAGCTTCATCATCCCCCACCACCGACAACAACGTGGCTTGTCCACCCAAACAGACGATATTACGCGCCACGTTTGCCGCCCCGCCGGCACGTTCTTCACCGCGTTGAATACGCGCCACTGGCACTGGCGCCTCTGGTGAAATTCGGCTCACTTCACCGAACCAATAGCGGTCCAGCATCACATCACCCACCACTAACACACGCGCTGCTTGCAAGCGCGCCAGCTCAGGCATTTGCACCCGCATACCGACTCCTCACTGTCCGATGGCTGGACGCCGCACTGCGGCACGGCCAATCGGAAAATACGTCAAACCTGCTTCTACCATCGCAGCAGCAGGATAAAGATTGCGGCCATCAAAAATCGTTTTATCTGTTAATTGACGTGCCAATAAGCCAAAGTCGGGACTACGAAATTCTTTCCACTCCGTCACAATCACCAATGCATCCGCCGCCTGTAGGGCAGCTTCCATCCCCGAAGCCCAGTGCAGTTGAGGAGAAACAGGCAACCGTTTACGCGCTTCGTCCATCGCAACAGGGTCATATACCGTGACCTGTGCGCCAGCGGCTAATAACCCAGCGATTAAGGTTAAGCTTGGTGCTTCGCGCATATCATCGGTATTCGGCTTAAAGGCCAAGCCCCACACAGCAAAGTGTTTAGCGCGTAAATCTGCGCCATAGTGCGCGGTGATTTTCTGCAACAACACCTGTTTTTGTGCTTCATTCGCCGCTTCAACAGCCTGCAATACCCGTAAAGGCATCTGATTTTCTGCTGCTGTGCGCAATAAGGCCTGCACATCTTTCGGAAAACAGGATCCACCATAGCCACAGCCGGCATACAAAAAGTGGTAACCGATTCGAGGATCCGAGCCAATCCCTTGCCGCACCTGTTCGATATCCGCCCCGAGTGTTTCCGCCAACAAAGCCAACTCATTCATAAACGAAATGCGCGTGGCTAACATCGCATTGGCTGCATATTTCGTCAGCTCAGCCGAACGAATATCCATCACCAACAAACGATCATGATTGCGTTGGAAAGGGGCATATAAACGGCGCATTTTTTCTGCTGCTCGCGCATCTTCCACCCCAACCACAATGCGGTCTGGCTTCATAAAATCTTCGATTGCGGCCCCTTCTTTCAAAAACTCGGGGTTCGATACCACGGCAAACGGTAACGCACACTCACGCAATGCCAATTCTTCTGCAATCGCCGCTTTGACCTTATCCGCAGTGCCAACAGGGACAGTCGATTTATCCACCACAATTCGCTCTGCTGACATATAACGGCCAATCGCACGCGCAGCAGCAAGAACATATTGCAAATCAGCCGAACCATCTTCATCGGGAGGTGTACCAACCGCAATAAATTGAATATCGCCATGCGCCACAGCAGCAGGAATATCCGTGGTAAACGATAGCCGGCCGGCTGCCGCATTGCGTTTCACCATCGCCTCAAGACCGGGCTCGTAAATCGGGATACCGCCGCCTTGCAATAAGGCGATTTTTGCCGGATCAACATCCAAACACAGCACATGGTTACCCACTTCGGCCAAACATGCACCGGTCACCAAGCCGACATAGCCGGTACCAACAACCGTGATTTTCATGCCGATAGCCCAAGCTCTTGATGAATCGCTTGTAACGCTCGCACCGGATCTGCCGCTTGCGTAATGGGGCGACCAATAACCAGATAGCTTGAACCAGCCGCCATCGCCGCAGCAGGGGTCATAATACGATGCTGATCGTTGCTGGCACTGCCTTGTGGCCGAATCCCCGGGGTCACCAAGGTAAACGCAGGCCCAAGCGTCTGACGTAATAAACCGGCTTCTTGCGCCGAACATACGACACCATCCATACCACTGCTTTGTGCCAAGGCAGCCAACCGCATCACTTGAGTTGCCGCATCTGGTAAACCCAATTCAGTCAAATCAGTTGGTGTCATGCTGGTCAATACAGTCACCGCGATTAACAACGGCGGTTGACTGATATTGGCGAGGGCTTCACGCGCAGTTTCCATCATCTGCCGACCACCACTGGCATGCAAATCTACCATCCATACCCCTAACGATGCCGCCACACGGCACGCGCTGGCGACGGTGTTTGGAATATCGTGGTATTTCAAATCAAGAAAGACATCAAAACCACGGGCAACTAGCGCCTCGACTAATGCAGGCCCAGCCGCGGTGAAAAGTTCTTTACCCACTTTTAAGCGGCAACTCGCTGGTGGTAAACGTGATACAAAGGCAAGGGTTTCTTGTGCATCGGGAAAGTCGAGGGCAACAATCACCGGGGAGGCCGTCACAGCGGCAGCAGCAGGAGCAAGGGGATTCATTCACACACACTCAAATCAATCAGGAGAAACCCACGCACATTACGACTCGGTGCGATTGGGAGTAAAAGTTTCCCACTCATTACAAGCAGGACAATGCCAAAAAAAGGTTTTCGAGCGAAATTGACAGCGTTTACAACGATGGACACTCAAGCGCTTCACCTGCGTCAGGACAAGATCACGCGCTAATTCGGCATCCTGCCGACTATCCGGCGTGAGCGAGGCAAAACGCGCATCAATCAACTTTGCCATCCCTGCTAAGGTTGGACGGCGATGTACGGCATCACGCAAAAAGTCGAGTGCGGCTTCGTCTCCCTCACGCTGGGCAATACGCGGATATAACAAGTCGATTAAATCGAGTTCGGGGAAGGTTTGTAAGAAACCACGCAACAAGGCCAACCCCTCAGTTGGTTTTTCTAATCGTTCATAAGCATCTAATAAACGCTCAGCCACCAAGGTCAGATATTCTGGGTTTTGCTTTTCTACCCGTAGCCACGCCTCAATCGCTGCCTCAGTTTGACCAGCGACTAATTCGATATCACCAGCGATCAAACTGGCACGAGCAGAACGACGATTGGCGGTTAATGCCTCGGCAAGATAATTGCGCGCCTCGTCTAACTGCGATTTGAACAACGCAGCCTGTGCCAACTCGCAATAAAATTGTGACAACTCATGCTGATAGCTCATGGCCTCACTACGCAGCGCCCGTGCCATATCAATGGCTCGTGTCCAGTTACGCTCTTGTTGATAGATTGCCAACAGATGTTGCCGCGCTTCTTGTGCAAAAGGCGTCGGTTCCAAACTCAACAACAACTCTTCGGCGCGATCCACCAACCCTGCCCGCAAAAAGTCCTCGGCCAACTCCAAGCGCACACGGTCTTTTTGATTAGCAGGCAGCTCTTGATCGTCCAACATGCGTTGATGGAGACGAATCGCGAGGTCGTTCTCTCCACGACGGCGATGCAAACGCCCCACCGCCAGCTCTAATTCAAACGCTTTGGGATTGGCTCGTGCTACCTCGGTCAATTCACGCACAGCAACTTCGGTGTTGTCGTCCAATAGAGCATGTAACCCACGGAAATAGGCAGAAGGAACGGCCTTAGCTTGTGCCAACACCGCACGCATATCAATCCGTGCCGCTAACCAGCCCAAGCCAAAAAATGCCGGAAAGACCAATAACCACCACAGTTCAAAATCCTGCACCGGCAGCTCTCTTATTCAAAAAACAAAAAATAGTGTCAGTTAGCAATGGCATCACTCGGGTCGTCCACCACTGACGACATCGGTGCACTGCGTTGTCGCAATTCTTTTTTCAACACCGTTAGCTCACGCCGTAACCGCAAGTAATAGACAAAACCAGCCATTAAACCCAAGGCGGCACCTGTCGAGAAAAAAGCCAATAACAAGACAATCAGCGGGGCTTCCCAGACATAACCAAGGAAAAGATGTAAGGTCACGGGCAGCGTATTTTGCATCGCCAACGCCAGCAACAAGATAAAGACCAATAGCTTGAGCGCCCAAATCACATAACGCATGGCAGCCTCTATAAATGGGTTAGGCCCGATAGTGTAAACCAACGGGCCTAACAATGAAAAACGCCGTGAATTACTTCACGGCGTTTTCCTCAGATGAGAGCCAAAGCTCAAGCATTCGTTTGTGCGTGGGCATCGACACGTTCACGCAGTTCCTTACCTGCTTTGAAGTGTGGCACATACTTTTCAGGTACAGACACACTGGCACCAGATTTGGGATTGCGACCTAAACGCGGAGGACGGTAGTTGAGATCGAAACTACCGAATCCACGAATCTCTATTCTTTGCCCACGAGCAAGGCTGGTTGCCATCGCATCCAAGATGGCCTTGACGGCCATCTCAGCGTCTTTAGCAACCAGTTGCGGATAACGTTCTGCGAGCTTGGCAATCAGCTCGGATTTGGTCATCACGATTCCGCTTACTCGTTACCGCCAGACAGTTTAGCTTTCAGCAGTGCACCTAAGTTGGTGGTACCTGCGTTACCTGCTGCATCTGCCTGCAAGGATTTCATTGCACCAGCTTCTTCAGCGGCATCTTTAGCTTTGATCGACAACTTGATCGAACGGTTCTTACGGTCGATATTGATGATCATCAGCTCTAATTCGTCGCCGTCTTTGACGTGGGAACGAATGTCTTCAACGCGGTCACGCGACACTTCGGAAGCAGGCAAGTAACCTTCAACGTCACCATCCAACGCAATCGTCGCGCCTTTGGCATCAGCAGATTTCACTACGCCTTTAACAATCGCGTTTTTGTCGTGCATTGCGATGAAGTTGTTGAAAGGATCGCCATCCAACTGTTTGATGCCCATGGAGATGCGCTCGCGCTCAACGTCGATTGCCAACACCACGGCTTCAACTTCGTCACCTTTCTTGAACTTACGCACGGCTTCTTCGCCAGCTTCGTTCCAAGACAGATCAGACAAGTGCACTAAACCATCGATGCCACCAGGCAAGCCGATAAACACACCGAAGTCAGTGATCGACTTGATGGTACCGGAGATTTTGTCGCCTTTTTTGTAGTTAGCAGCAAAATCATCCCATGGGTTTGGCATGCACTGTTTCATACCCAAGGAGATACGACGACGATCTTCGTCGATTTCCAAGATCATGACTTCAACTTCATCACCCAAAGCAACCACTTTGGATGGGTGAACGTTCTTGTTGGTCCAGTCCATTTCGGAGACGTGCACCAAGCCTTCGATACCTTGTTCGATTTCGACGAATGAGCCGTAGTCGGTCAAGTTGGTCACGCGGCCAAACAGACGGGTGCCGGAAGGATAGCGACGGGACAGACCCACCCATGGATCTTCGCCCAACTGTTTGAGACCCAAGGAAACGCGGTTTTTGTCTTGGTCGAATTTGAGCACTTTGGCTTCGACTTCATCACCCACAGCCAACACTTCTGTTGGATGTTTAACACGGCGCCATGCCAAGTCGGTGATGTGCAACAGACCATCGATACCACCCAGATCAACGAACGCGCCGTAGTCGGTGATGTTTTTAACCACGCCTTTAACAATCGCACCTTCCTTGAGGTTTTCCAGCAACGCTTTGCGTTCTTCACCCAAGGTTTCTTCCAGCACAGCGCGGCGGCTCACCACAACGTTGTTGCGTTTGCGATCAAGTTTGATCACTTTGAATTCAACTTGCTTGCCTTCGTAAGGTGTGGTGTCCTTCACTGGACGGGTATCCACCAACGAACCAGGCAAGAAAGCACGGATACCGTTGACCATCACGGTCAAACCACCCTTCACTTTACCGCTGATCAGACCAGACAGGATGGTACCGGCTTCGAGCGCTTCTTCCAGCTCAATCCAAGCTGCCATGCGTTTTGCTTTGTCGCGGGACAGTTTGGTTTCGCCATAGCCATTCTCGAGGCTATCGATAGCAACAGTCACGAAGTCGCCGATTTCAACTTCAACTTCGCCTTTGTCATTTTTGAATTCATCAACCGGTACCAAAGATTCGGATTTCAAACCGGCATTCACAGTGACAAAGTTTTGGTCGATTGCGACCACTTCAGCAGTGATCACCTCACCAGCTTTCATGTCCTGACGGGTCAGGCTTTCCTCAAACAGGGCGGCAAAGCTTTCCATTACGGGGGTGGTAGTCATGTAAAAAATACTCAATAGGTGGAGAAAAACCCCACCGGGGTTAGTTAAAAAACACTGTCGTGATCCTCACATCACCACAGCAAACAACCACTTCACTCAAGGCAGAGCACGATACCAAGCTAAAACCTGTGCCACAGCAGTGGCGATGTCCAGTTCAGTGGTATCCAGTAAACGCGCGTCGTGTTCTTGTCGCAACGGGGCAACCGAGCGAGAGGCATCACGCGCATCACGCGCTTCAATGTCTTGTTGAAGGCGTGCGAGGTTAGCAGATTGGCCCTTTTCTATCAACTGCTTATACCGTCTTTGCGCGCGTTCTTCGGCAGAAGCTGTCAGAAAAATCTTTAAAGTGGCATCCGGAAACACCACTGAACCCATATCACGGCCATCAGTGACCAGCCCGGGCGCTTGGCGAAAATCGCGTTGACGTTGCAATAATGCCGAGCGAACAGCTGGCAAAGCGGCAATTTGCGAAGCGCCAGCCCCGATCTCCTCTCCACGAATGAAATCGTCACAATCTTGGCCATCTACACAAGCACGTCCCTGTTCAAACGACAGCGGCAAACGCACGGCCAATAAGGCAAGGCGAGCTTCGTTATCCCATGCCACTTGTTTCTGTTGTGCATATAACGCCAGCACGCGGTACAAAGCCCCTGAGTCTAAATAATGAAACCCCAATGCGGCCGCAACGCGGCTGGCCACCGTACCCTTACCGGAAGCGGACGGGCCATCAATGGTAATCACAGGAAACGACATATTTTTCACCCGAAACAAAAACGATATTTTAGTTGTTTTAGCCGCATTTTCTCGACTTTATCCGTGGGCATGGTCGGTATTAGGAGAAAATCGTGCCAAGACATGCTGCGCCATGCCATTGGCCAATTGTTCCTCGGCAAAAAACACTGTCCCACCTTCTTTTTCAAATAACAGCGATTCCTCCTCGCTATGGCTACGCAACACCACCTCGATATTGGGGTTCAGCATTTTCGCAGTTTCTATCATTTGCCGAATCACCAACGGATCGGGGCAAGCAGCGACCAACATCGCTGCATTGGCAATATGGGCTTGAATCAACACCGCCGGATCTGTCACATCACCTGAGACGGCAGCCATGCCCTGTTGCCGCAAGGCTTCAACCACTTCGCGATTTTGTTCCGCGACAACAAAGGGAATACCGCGTTCTTTTAAGGCAGAGGCAATCCGGCTACCGACTCGGCCATAGCCGACTAACACCACCTGTCCCGATAAAAAATGACGCTCGGTGCTCATTGGCAGCTCTGCATACGGGTCTTGCCGCTGTTCCAGTTGCCGCGCCCATGCCGAACGAGCCAACAGCCATTTTTTCAGCGGTTGCACCAAGGTAAACAGCAGAGGGTTTAAGGCAATCGAAATCAATGCCCCCGCCAATACCAAGCTCATGCCTTCTTGCGGTAACAAACCCAGCGCCAATCCCAAACCAGCCAAAATAAACGAAAATTCGCCAATTTGAGCCAAGCTGGCCGCCACGGTTAACGCCGTGTTAAAGGGATAACGGAACAGCAAGACCAAACCGACAGCAGCTAAGGTTTTGCCAAACATAATAATCAATACCGTCGCCAACACCTGCACCGGTTGTTCCATGATAATTTTCGGGTCGAATAACATCCCCACCGAGACAAAGAACAACACTGAGAACGCATCACGCAGTGGCAGCGACTCTTCTGCTGCCCGATGGCTAAACTCAGATTCGCGCATCATCATGCCGGCAAAAAAGGCACCCAGTGCAAACGACACGCTGAACAACATCGCAGCACCGTAGGCAATACTGATCGCCGCAGCAATCACCGCCAAAGTGAACAATTCACGCGAACCCGTCCGCGCCACTTGCCACAACAACCACGGCATCACCCGCCGTCCCACCACCAACATCAAGGCAATAAACGCAAATACCTGTAACAAAGTCTGGCCGATAGTGATCCAAATCGCCGTGTCGCTCGCGCCAGTATTAGCCGTTTGACTGCCTAAAATCCCCGCTAATGGCGGCAGCAAGACCAAAATCAACACAGTCGCTAAGTCTTCAACCACCAACCAGCCCACGGCAATACGACCATTCATGGTGTCTAAAATGCCGCGTACTTCAAGGGCTTTGAGCAACACCACGGTACTGGCGCACGATAATGACAAGCCAAAGACCAGCGCCTGTCCCCACGGCCAGCCCCACCACGACGCCACCATCATGCCGAGGAGAGTGGCAATCGACATTTGCACCACCGCCCCCGGTACAGCGATTCGCTTCACCGCCAATAAATCGCGCATCGAAAAATGTAGGCCCACACCAAACATCAACAACATCACGCCGATTTCAGACAGTTGGCTGGCAATATGCACATCCGCAACAAAACCGGGCGTACCGGGACCAATCATAATGCCGGCCAGTAAATAGCCAACCAAAGCCGGCAAGCGCAGTCGTTCAGCAATGACCCCCAAGACCAAGGCAATGGCAAAACCGGAGGCAATCGTAGTAATCAAGGAAATATTATGTTCCATCGCGGTTCACCTATCTGTTTTTACTAAGACATGGCAGCCATTAAAACAGCGTAAGATTAGAAAAAACTTAGACGAGGCCATTTTTTTCTTCTCTAAGCAATTTTTTTACGCTTACCGCAAAAAAACCATTTCAAAACAAAACATTAAAAATGTTTACTTGAACGCCAAATCGACCACATCAACCATAAACTGTTGGCAAATGCCACTAGAAAACCAAGAAAACCAAACAACGGCAGACCAAACAGCATGGGGCCGGCATCCACTGTCATCACAATCGACGAGCCAATAATTAAACACCCTGTAACAATCCCCATGGTCAGACGATTCGCACTTTTATCTAACTGTTGGCCAAAGTGATCGAGCCGTTTTAGGTCTAAATCAATGCGGAACTTACCGCGTCGAATTTCCTTGGCCAACTGCAACATATCATGCGGTACATCACCCAATACACTGGCCAGTTCGGCCAAACCTGCTTTACCTTTTCGCCATAATTCTTTTGGCTGATAACGTTCGGCCACCACTTTGCGAACAAAGGGCGTAAGGTGGTTGACCATTTGAAATGAAGGATCTAATTGTCTGACCAATCCTTCTAGGGTAATCAAGGCTTTGAATAACATGGCCAAATCGGCTGGTAGTACAATCGCATGGTCTCGCATCAACGCCATAATGTCGTGAATCAGCTGCGAGAGATTGAGGTCTTTGAGCTGAATTTGATCGTACTGAAATAAAAACTCGGCAATGTCTTCGTTGAGACGGGCCTCATCTACCTCACTGTCTTGTGTCCAATTAATCAACACGTCGAACACCGCACGCTCACTGCGCTGGGCAAAGGCAGCCAACAAATCGGCCAACTCTTCGCGGCGAGGCGGAGAAAGTCGGCCCACCATCCCAAAATCGACAAACACCACCCGATTATCCGGCAGAAAAAACACATTGCCGGGATGTGGGTCAGCATGAAAATACCCATCAACCAAAATCATTTTGAGGATGGCATCAGCCGCACGTTTTGCTAATAACTTTCGGTCCAAACCGGCTAAATCCACACTGTCAAGGCGATTAGCGGGAATGCCATGAATGAAAGTTTGTACATTGAGATTTTGCTGTGTGTGTTGCCAAAATACCTGCGGCACCACGATGTGGGGCTCGTTAGCAAAATTTTTGGCAAACCGCTCCATATTGCGCGCCTCAACCGCCAAATTCAGTTCACGCCGCAAAGCACGCGCAAACTGTTTCACAATCAAACATGGCTGATAACGTCGGGCTTCGGGGAACTCTTGTTCAATCAATGCGGCCAAGTAACCCAAAATGCGGAGATCTGCTTCAATTTTTTCAACGATATTCGGGCGCCGTAGTTTAATTGCGACTTCGGTGCCATCATGTAGCCGAGCATAATGCACTTGTGCAATCGAGGCGGAGCCAATCGCTTGTGGATCAAAAAAACTAAACACACTTTCAGGATCACAGCCTAATGTGGCCTGTAACAGTTGTTGTACCGCTTGTTCGGGTAGGGCAGGGGCATTGCTTTGCAAACGCTCAAACTCGGTAATCCAATCGGCAGCAAACACATCCGCTCGCGTGGCAAGAATTTGGCCAAGCTTAATAAAAGTGGGGCCAAGGTCTTCCAAGGCACGGCGCAAACGCACAGGCGTATCTAAATAATCCGCCGCATTGGGCAATGGCATGTGCAGCCATTCACCGGCTTTTTCCATCGCTTTCGGTAAATTTAAGCGTTGGGCGAACTCTCCGAGGCCATGTCGGATTAAAATGGCACTGATTTCGCGCAATCTAGGCAGATCGCGCATGGCAATAAAGGTTTCTTTTAACATTGACATCGCATCACAGCGCGGCAGAATCTGCCTTAGGTTAACCAGCAACATGATGAGCGTCAGCTAAGGACATGAGAATATTAGCTTCTCTTTACATAAATGACGCCGTTCAATTACAGTCCAGTCTATGAGATTAGCTATCGGCTTACTAGCCTTCCTCTTTGCCGGTGTCGTCCAGTTGGCGCATGCAGCACCCAACGATGGCCATGACGACCCCGCGCCCCGCGCCAGCAGTGGCGAACCGCGTGCCACAGCAGAAGAAGCGGTGGTAGGTGATTTAATTCTGCAAGCCATGAGCTTGATGGGCATTGCCTATCGCTTTGGCGGCACCACCCCCACCAACGGCTTCGATTGCAGTGGCTTTATTCGTTATATTTTCCAACGCTCAATTGGGGTCAATCTGCCGCGTACCGCCGCCGAACAAGCCCAAATTGGCCGCAGTATCGACCGCAGTGAACTGAGACCGGGAGATATTGTATTTTTCAACACCCGTGGTTTTGCCAATTCCCATAACGGCTTGTATATCGGCAATGGTCGCTTTGTTCATGCACCGCGAACAGGAAAAAACATTGAAATTGCCAGCATGAGTGCGTCGTATTGGGCTGGGCGTTTTAATGGTGCTCGTCGCATCAACCGTGGCAATGCCTTTGCCGGCGATGTTCGTGATGAAGTGGTGGCAAAAAAACCGCGTGAACGGGACGCGATTGCGCAGTTTGCCGAGGAAAGCGGCAATACAGCCAGCGCCAGCAGCAGCGCACCTGTGTTAGCAGCCGCTGCAATTGGTGCCACTGGCCTCGGTGCTGCGGCTTTGTTATCTGAACGCAAAAAAGAACGCGAAACCGCGCGGCGTGAGTTGTATCGTCCGGTGGAAAACACCCGTAAGAAAATTGAACTCGATGCCAAAGGCAAACCGAAAAAGCTAACAGCGAAAGAAAAAGCTGCCGAAGCCGCACGCGAAGCGAAGGAAAAGAAAAACAAAGGCAAAGAAAGCGTGACCGACCGCAAAAACCAGCGTAAACAAAATGCGCGTGAAGCACAAAACCGTAAAGGACAGGACAAGAACAGTAATAAAAAAGCCAGCAGCACAAGCAAAGTAAAAGAA
The DNA here is from genome assembly GCF_054781915.1 of Aquaspirillum soli. NCBI lineage: Bacteria > Pseudomonadati > Pseudomonadota > Betaproteobacteria > Neisseriales > Aquaspirillaceae > Aquaspirillum > Aquaspirillum soli. Next base: position 54,957 of record NZ_BAAGTM010000008.1, read on the forward strand.
AAAACCGATGCGCGCAAAGAACGTGTAAAAGCTGCTGCCAGCAAAAAAACCAGTCCAACCTCTGAGAAAAAAGCCACAAAACGATGACAGTTCCTTCTTTCCCGGTCTGGCTCGACCCACAAGGTCAGCCAGTGGCCTGTGTCGAAAAAATTAAAGTGATGCAGGAAAACCTAGTAGAACTACAACAAGTGGCACAAGATGCCTTTGAAGATGCGATCTTGATGGGTTGTGACCCAATCCAAGTTCGTGACTTTATGGCGGAGTTGATGCAACAACTCGAAAACCCTTATCACGAGCGATAACACCCACCATATGAATTTTGAGTCTTTCATCGCGTTGCGTTATGTACGAGCGCGGCGCAGCAATGGTTTTATTTCTTTTATTTCCTTGGTGTCGGTGATTGGGATTGCCTTGGGTGTGGCCGCGTTGATTGTGGTGCTGTCGGTGATGAATGGTTTTCAAAAAGAAATCCGCTCGCGCATTTTAGGCGTGGCATCGCATGTTGAAATTCAAGGCAGCAGCGGTGCCCTTGCTTATTGGCCACAGGTGGCCGACGCTGCCCGTACAGTCCCTCACGTGATTGGCGTGGCCCCCTTCGTCAATGCACAAGGTTTATTGTCGATGGCAGGTAATGTACGCGGGGCGATGATTCGCGGCATCGAACCGGCACTGGAAAATCAGGTGGTGGATGTTGGCCAGCACATGCTACGCGGCCAATTGACCGATTTACGCGGTGGTGAGTTTGGGGTGGTGATTGGGGTGGAGTTAGCACGCGCTTTAGGGGTTGGCGTTGGCGATAAAGTCACCCTGATTACCCCACAAGGCCAAGTCACGCCAGCAGGTATGCTGCCGCGTTTAAAGCAATTTACCGTACGCGGCATCTTCAAAGTCGATATGTATGAATATGATGCCTCCTTGGCCATGATTCATCTACAAGACGCCCAGCTCTTGTTCCGCTTAGGACAAGATGTGAGCGGTGTACGGTTAAAACTGACCGACTCACTCGATGCGCCACAGGTGAAAAAGGCGCTGCTCGGGATGTTAAATGAACAGGCTTTTGTCACTGACTGGACCGAGCAAAACGCCAACTATTTCCGCGCCGTACAAATCGAAAAACGGATGATGTTTATTATTTTGACGCTGATTGTGGCAGTGGCAGCGTTTAATTTGGTCTCCACCTTGGTCATGGTCGTCACAGACAAGCGGGCAGATATTGCGATTTTGCGTACTTTAGGCGCATCGCCACGCTCAATCATGCAGATTTTTATGTTACAAGGGGCCGCCTCGGGGGTAATGGGCGTCTTAGCAGGAGTGGGTGGCGGTGTGGTTCTGGCGCTTAATCTCGGCAGCATTGTCAGTACGGTAGAACACTGGGTCGGCGCAAAAATTCTCTCTTCGGAAGTGTATTTGATTGATACCTTACCCTCGGATGTGCAATGGCCGGATGTGCTCACGATTGCAGGCATTGCTCTGCTATTAGCCTTTTTAGCCACCCTCTATCCAAGCTGGCGTGCCGCTCGGACGCAACCAGCGGAGGCCTTGCGTTATGAATAACGTCACACCGTGGGTAATTGAGGCCAAAGGCATCAGTAAAACCTATCTAGAAGGGCCGAGCGCGGTCACTGTGTTATCGAATATCGATTTATCAGTTGCCGCAGGAGACAGCATTGCCATCATTGGTGCTTCAGGTTCTGGTAAAAGCACCCTGCTCCATCTTCTCGGGGGACTAGATCATAGCAGCAGCGGCAGTGTACATATTATGGGGCAGGCGCTGGCCAACCTGTCAGAAGCGGCAAAGGGTCGCTTGAGAAATCAATATCTTGGCTTTATCTACCAGTTTCATCATTTGTTGCCCGAGTTTTCGGCACTGGAAAATGTGGCAATGCCGTTATTGATTCGGCGGCAAAGCCGTCCTGACGCACAGCAAGCTGCCAGCGAGATCTTAAGCAAAGTGGGGTTAGCGCATCGCCTACATCACAAGCCCAGTGAATTGTCCGGTGGTGAACGACAACGGGCCGCCATTGCTCGCGCCTTGGTGACCCGTCCAGCGTGTGTATTGGCTGATGAACCCACCGGCAATTTGGATCGGGGCAATGCAGAGACAGTGTTTGCTGAAATGTTAGAACTGAATGCCGACTTGGGCACCAGCCTAATTATTGTCACCCACGACCCACAATTGGCCGCGCGTGCCCAACGCCGCCTGCAGCTGCAAGATGGGGTATTACACCCTGTCTAGGCCTTTCTTTCGCATCGACAGGGGACTTCATGCAAGATTTATTCGATCGTGTACCAGAATTTGACCGCTTTGTAGATATCGTTATCACACCAGCAGGACAACTCCAACTCGCCATCATTGCCGTTGCCATCTACTGCGGTGTGTGGATTGCCAGAAAAGTGTTTCAACGCTTTTTCTCAAGCCATCCCGAACGCTATGACCAACTGCTACCCTATGCGCTGTTTCGGATGGTATTGCCCTTGTCTGCTGCTGCATTCACGGGTCTTGCTTTCTTAATTGCTCGCTATGCGATTGACCAACCTCACAGTTTGTTAGTCGTTGCATCGATTACGCTGTTTTGGCTTGCGGTGATTCGGATTGTCGCGGCGTTGGTGCGCAATGTCTTACCCACTGGTAAATTAGAACGCAGTACCGAACACTTCTTATCGTCCATCCTGTGGTTGTTCTATCTCAGTCATTTATTAGGTTTTAATGAACTACTGATTGTTTGGATGGAGTCGATTTCATTCGCAGTAGGCAAAACCAAGCTGAATTTGCTGATGATTCTGTCAGGCATTTTCTGGGTGGCGGTGATTATGTTTGGGGCGATGTGGGTCAGCCGCACCTTAGATCGCCGAGTCATGACGCTCAACCACTTGGACATGAGTTTGCGGATTGTCATTTCGAAATTGGCACGCACGCTGTTAATGGTTGGGGCGGTGTTAATTGCTTTACCAATTGTGGGCATTGATCTGACCGTCTTGTCTGTATTTGGTGGCGCTTTAGGTGTCGGTTTGGGTTTTGGTCTGCAAAAAATCGCCAGTAACTATGTCTCGGGCTTTATTATTTTGCTCGACCGTTCGGTGCAAGTGGGAGATCGCGTCACCATTGGTGATCGAACAGGCAATATCACACAAATTACAGCACGTTATGTGGTAATTCGCTCTGCTGATGGCACCGAAGCGCTGATCCCCAATGAAAATTTTATTGCCAATACGGTGGTCAACCAATCGTATTCTGATAAGTCCATCTGGCAAAGCGCCTCTGTTGGTGTAGCCTATGGCACCGATTTAGAGTTGGCCTTAAAAATTTTGGTGGAGGCCGCTGAGTCGGTACCCCGTATTTTGAAAGATCCTGCCCCGACTGCTTTTGTTGTGGGATTTTTAGATAGCAGCATCAATCTGACCGTTGGTTATTGGATTGGCGACCCTGAAAATGGCCTAATGGGGCCAAAATCAGCGCTGAATCTGGCGATTTGGCGCGCCTTCGAACAACACGGAGTGCAGATTCCCTTCCCACAACATGAGGTCAGAATGCTGTCTCCTGCCTCTCCTCCGCCCACTCACAGCGAACCGCATCCACTACCATGAGCCCTTTACTTGCTGTTGTTGATGATGACGAGGCAGTGCGTGAAGCACTGGTTTGGCTACTGGAATCGAATGGGCTGGCAGTACAACCCTTTGCCAGTGGCGAAGCCTTGTTACAAGACGATGCATCACGGTTTGCCTGTTTGATTTTGGACATGCGGCTATCGGGCATGAGCGGGCTGATGCTGTTTGAGCGACTGTTACAGCGCCCCTATTGTCCACCGGCGATTTTTCTCACTGGCCATGCGGATGTCCCCTTAGCGGTATCCGCATTGAAAATGGGGGCGTTCGATTTTGTAGAAAAACCGTTTGATGATGTGTTGTTATTAACACGGGTGCAACAAGCCATCAGCCAAGATCAACAAAACCGACAACAACAAAGTCAACAACAGCGAATTATCAGTGCGCTTAACCAGCTGACCGATCGTGAACAAGAAGTGATGCAGTTGGTCTTAGCAGGAAAGCTCAATAAACAAATCGCGGACAGTTTGGACATCAGCATTAAAACTGTCGAGGTGCACCGTGCGCGAGTCATGGAAAAAATGGGCGTAAAATCGGCGGTCGAACTGGCTGGGCTTTTGGCTCAATACCGCCCTCATGCAGCTAAATCGGATTGATATTGTATGCCCTATAAACAACCGTATTCTGTCTTAGTGGTCGTTCACACCCCGGATAAACAGGTCTTACTGATTGAACGAGCTGATTTTGCCAATGGCTGGCAATCGGTGACGGGTAGCCGAGAAGACAATGAAGATTGGCGTACCACGGCTATTCGTGAGTTGGCAGAGGAAACGGGGTTAAACCTCACGCAGGGGGAGTTGGTCGATTGGGAAATAGAAAACCAATATGAGATTTATCCCCGCTGGCGAGCACGCTATGCCCCCGGTGTCACCCATAACACGGAACGGGTATTTGGATTTTGTGTTCCCGCCCCACTCGAAGTGCGTTTAGCCGAGCGAGAACATACCGCCAGTTGTTGGTTACCGTGGCAGCACGCGGCAGAAAAGGTATTTTCTCCAAGCAATGCCGCCGCGATCTGCCATTTAGGCACGAAAACAAACTAATTTTTAGCTGGCCAGCGCCTGTTGTTGTAATTGAATGATGTCATGAATACCGGCGCTGGCTAAATCTAATAATTCATTCATCTGTTGCCGAGAAAAGGGCAATCCCTCGGCAGTGCCTTGTACCTCCACCAATCCGCCTGAGGCAGTCATCACCACATTCATATCAGTTTCACAGTTTGAGTCTTCGGGATAGTCTAAATCTAACAGTGGCACACCTTCTACAATGCCCACCGAGACTGCCGCCACCGCCTCGCGCAAAGGTGTTTGTTTTAACAAGCCCTTGGCCAATAAGCCACTGATGGCATCGTGTAATGCGACATATGCACCAGAGATGCTGGCAGTGCGCGTACCACCGTCTGCCTGAATCACATCACAATCAATCACAATCTGTCGTTCACCTAAAGCGGATAAATCCACTACTGCGCGTAAGCTGCGACCAATTAAGCGCTGAATTTCTTGCGTACGTCCCGATTGTTTGCCAGCACTGCTTTCACGCCGCATGCGGCTATGGGTTGAACGCGGCAACATCCCATATTCAGCCGTGACCCAGCCTTGCCCTTTCCCTTTTAAGAAACTCGGCACATTTTCTTCCACTGTCGCGGTGCATAACACCTTGGTTTGACCAAAACACACCAACACCGAGCCCTCTGCATGGCAGGTATAGTGACGAGTAAAAGAGATTGGCCGGAGTTGATTGGCTTGCCGCTGTGCAGTGCGCATAAAGTGTGTCTTTCTGATTGAATAGAAAATCTTATTCTAATGTATAGTGCAGGCGGCCGGAGGCAAAGCGCTCCGATCTCTGAATTTTTGGGACATCAATATGATACTTAGCATGACAGGCTTCGCCTCAGTTAGCTGTGATTTACCGCAGGGCACCTTAGCTCTCGACATCCGAGCCGTGAACCACCGTTATCTTGACGTACAATTCCGGATGCCGGAGGAATTCCGCAGCTTAGAACCTAAACTACGGGAATTGATTGCCAATCATGTCAATCGTGGCAAGGTCGAATGTCGCATCAGTTTACAAACAAACCCAGCTCAACAAGGTGAGTTACAAATCAACCAAACCTTGTTATCTCAGTTGGTTGAGGCAGCAAAAATTGTGCAAACCCACAGTCCACAAGCACGCGGGTTTTCTGTTGGAGAGCTGTTACGTTGGCCGGGCGTATTAGAGAGCCAAGGGCAAGATAATGATTCACTGAGCCGTCAGTGTCTTGAGGCTTTACAACGGGCCTTGGAAGAATTCACCGCCTCACGTGGACGAGAAGGAGAGAAACTTAAACAAGTGTTGATAGATCGTCTCGATCGCATTCATGGTTTGTTGGAAGAAATTAAACCGAAATTGCCAGCAATTTTGCAAGGATGGCAACAACGGCTGAACACGCGGTTAAAAGAAGCGTTAGATGGACAAGTGGAAGATGATCGCTTAAAGCAAGAATTTGCTCTGTTTGCACAAAAAATCGACATTGATGAAGAACTTGAACGCTTGCATACACATTTGACCGAAGTCCGTCGGGCATTGAATAAAGGCGGTTTAGTGGGTAAACGGTTAGATTTCTTAATGCAAGAACTCAATCGTGAAGCCAATACCCTCGGCTCAAAATCAGTTTCAACAGAAACCACGCAAACTGCAGTTGAACTTAAAGTGTTGATTGAACAAATGAGAGAGCAAGTGCAGAATATCGAGTAGTACCTCACTGAATACCATATCATCACAACACTCTACCAAAGTCCCTTCAAAAGGGACTTTGTTGACTTAAAGAGTAACCCACTCAAACCCCACCACATTCCGCTGTTCACGGCTAAACTCAATCCCGATTAAGTGAATCGGCTCACCTCGGCTGCGGTATTTCTCGGCATACTCTCGGTCTTGTAGTTGTTGTAAGGCTTTGCCTTGTGGTGTCGCTTCGACCACTTTGAATTCAAACAAATACACTTGTTGGTTAAACAACACCGCCATGTCAATGCGGCCTTTGTTGGTGATGTCTTCAAGGCGGATGTCTAAGCCAAGTGCAGCGAAGTAGCTGTAGAACACGCTGGCGTAATAACCTTCGTATTGGGCAATGGCGTTGTTGCGTTGCCAGTCATAGGGAATGCTAGCGAATAGAGCGTGCAGCAGCGTTTCGAGCTTGGAAACATCCGCTTTACTGAGCAACCGATATAACTGTCCGGTGTATTGATGTGGCAATGAAGAGTTGCCCATTAACATTTCCAACAATACCCCATTTAAACTGGCTTGGACTTCTAAGTTGGGATATTTCAGGGTGTATTCGGTTAAGGCACCCATGTGGAAGCTATCCGCAATAGTGAGATAGCCGGTTTGGAACATCAGTGCTTCGGTCGGGATGTCTTCAACATCAAAGCGCGATAACAACGTTTCCATCGTCACCAACTGTGATAACTCTGGGGTAAAGGCTTGGCGTTGGCGCAGGATGTCAATTAAGAAAGTGGGTGTGCCGGTTTCGAACCAATAGGCGCGGAATTGGCGTTTTTGAAACAGCAACAGCACATCAAATGGGTTGTAAACCGATTCACCTAGCCAGTTATAACCGTTGTACCACTCGCGAATCTGTTCTCGGTCTAACCCGGCTAATTCCGGTGCAAAAACGGTGTCAATATCGTGATCAGTGTAACCACAAATCGCTGAATACTCAGCATCAAGGGTGATGTCATTCAGGTTGTTCAGCCCAGAGAACAAACTCACTTTGCTGAATTTTGATACCCCAGTCAGAAACACAAAACGAATCGAGGCATCGAGGTCTTTGATCACCGAATACAGATTACGCAATCGATTACGCATGGCCTTTGCCAATTCAGGATCGGTGAGATTGTCGAGAATCGGTTTGTCGTATTCATCAATCAATATCACCACTTTCTGACCGGTTTTCGCTTCTGCTGCACGGATTAAATTAGCAAAACAGGTTTCTGCTTCGCCCAACTCAATATTCAGCCCTAAACGCTCGGCATTGATGCGCATTTGCTCCGCGATTTTATTCGGTAGCTGGGTTTCCACATTCATCATCACCCCACCGCCAAAGCTGATGCGAATCACCGGATAAGACACCGACCAATCCCATTTATCGTGAATCCACAGCCCTTGAAACAGTGCTTCATTTCCTGCCCACAGTTCAGCCAAGGTATCGAGGAATAGACTTTTACCGAAGCGACGTGGACGGGATAAAAAGTAATGTTTTCCCTCATTCGCCAAACGGTAAGCCATTTCACTTTTATCAATGTAGTAATAATGGTTTTGGCGAATTTCGCTAAAGGTTTGAATGCCAATCGGCAGTTTTTTACGGTGGCTGTCTCTCATGGTTTTATCCTGTATTTTTATTGTGCAATCGTAACCCACTCAAACCCCACCACATTGCGCTGTTCACGGCTAAACTCAATCCCGATTAAGTGAATCGGCTCACCTCGGCTGCGGTATTTCTCGGCGTACCCTCGGTCTTGTAGTTGTTGTAAGGCTTTGCCTTGTGGTGTCGCTTCAACGACTTTGAATTCAAACAAATACACGTGTTGATTAAACAACACTGCCATATCAATGCGGCCTTTGTTGGTGATGTCTTCAAGGCGGATATCTAAGCCAAGGGCTGCGAAGTAGCTGTAGAACACGCTGGCGTAATAGCCTTCATATTGGGCAATGGCATTGTTGCGTTGCCAGTCGTAGGGGATGCTAGCGAATAAAGCGTGCAGCAGCGTTTCCAGTTTGGACACATCTGCTTTGCTGAGCAATCGGTACAGTTGTCCGGTGTATTGATGTGGCAATGAAGAGTTGCCCATTAACATTTCCAACAATACCCCATTTAAACTGGCTTGGACTTCTAAGTTGGGATATTTCAGGGTGTATTCGGTTAAGGCACCCATGTGGAAGCTATCCGCAATAGTGAGATAGCCGGTTTGGAACATCAGTGCTTCGGTCGGGATGTCTTCAACATCAAAGCGTGATAACAACGTTTCCATCGTCACCAACTGTGATAACTCTGGGGTGAAGGCTTGGCGTTGGCGCAGGATGTCAATTAAGAAAGTCGGTGTGCCGGTTTCAAACCAATAGGCGCGGAATTGGCGCTCTTGAAATAGCAATAACACATCAAACGGGTTGTAGACAGATTCACCTAGCCAGTTATAACCGTTGTACCACTCACGAATCTGCTCTCGATCTAATCCAGCTAATTCCGGTGCAAAAACGGTGTCAATATCGTGATCGGTATAGCCACAGATCGCAGAATATTCTGCCGATAGCGTGATATCGCGGAGGTTGTTCAAGCCAGAGAACAAACTGACTTTGCTGAATTTTGATACCCCAGTCAGAAACACAAACTTAATCACCGCATCCTGACCTTTTATCACTGAATATAAATTTCTCAGTTCATCACGCATCGCCTTGGCAAGTTCTGGATTGGTCAGATTGTCGAGAATCGGTTTGTCGTATTCGTCCACCAACACGACAACCCGTTGCCCCGACTGTTTGTGTGCGTGTTGAATCAGATCAATAAAACGATCAACAATCGAATTGGTACGATAGCTCAGTCCAAACCGTTCTCCCTCGGACTGTAAAATATGCTGAATTCGTTCTTGTAATGCTTTAGGCGAGTGCATGACACCTTCGGCAAAGCTGATGCGAATCACCGGATAGGACACCGACCAATCCCATTTATCGTGAATCCACAGTCCTTGGAATAACGCTTCATTCCCTACCCACAGTTCAGCCAAGGTATCGAGGAACAAGCTTTTACCGAAACGACGTGGACGGGATAAAAAGTAATGGCTGCCCTGCGTGGCTAACTGATAAGCCATCGGGGTTTTGTCGATGTAGTAATGATTGTCTTCGCGAATTTTGGCGAAGGTTTGAATACCAATCGGGAGTTTTTTTTGGCTGCTGTCTATCATGTTTTTATCCTGTATTTTTACCCTGCAATCGTAACCCACTCAAACCCCACCACATTCCGCTGTTCGCGGCTGAACTCAATCCCGATTAAGTGAATCGGCTCACCTCGGCTGCGGTATTTCTCGGCATAGCCTCGGTCTTGTAGTTGTTGTAAGGCTTTGCCTTGTGGTGTGGCTTCGACGACTTTGAATTCAAACAAATACACGTGTTGGTTAAACAACACCGCCATATCAATGCGGCCTTTGTTGGTGATGTCTTCAAGGCGAATATCTAAGCCAAGGGCAGCGAAGTAGCTGTAGAACACGCTGGCGTAATAGCCTTCGTATTGGGCAATGGCGTTATTGCGTTGCCAGTCGTACGGGATACCTGCAAACAGGGCATGAAATAATTCAGCTAACCCTGCTACATCGTTACTGCGGAGTTTTTGGATTAAGGCGATACGATATGATGCTGAACTGGCTTCACCTGGGGCCCAAGCGCGCAATAGGCATTTATGTAAGCTTTGAAATACTTCACGATTGGGGTAACGCAACCGAAAAAAGGCTTCCCCATCGAAATCTAATCGCTCAGCAATCGTTAAATAACCTGCTTGAAACATCAGGGTTTCTGTATTGAGATGTTCTATCTCAAATGCACCAAGTAAATCCGCATCGGATTCAACACGGCTCAATGCTGGAAGCCATGTTCCTCGTTCGGTGAGCATATCAACCAAAAAGGTCGGTGTGCCAGTTTCGAACCAGTAAGATCGGAAATCTCTCTCTTGAAATAAAAGTAACACGTCAAACGGGTTATACACCGACTCACCCAGCCAGTTATAACCGTTGTACCACTCGTGAATCTGTTCACGGTCTAACCCAGCTAATTCCGGTGCAAAAACAGTGTCAATATCGTGATCAGTGTAGCCACAGATCGCAGAATATTCTGGAGACATCGTGATGTCGCGGAGGTTATTCAGCCCAGAGAACAAACTCACTTTGCTGAATTTTGATACCCCAGTCAGAAACACAAAACGAATCGAGGCATCGAGGTCTTTGATCACCGAATACAGATTACGCAATCGGTTACGCATGGCTTTCGCCAATTCGGGATCGGTGAGATTGTCGAGAATCGGTTTGTCGTATTCATCAATCAATATCACCACTTTCTGACCGGTTTTGGCTTCTGCAGCACGGATTAAATTGGCAAAACAGGTTTCTGCTTCGCCTAACTCAATATTCAGCCCTAAACGCTCGGCATTGATGCGCATTTGCTCCGCGATTTTATTCGGTAGCTGGGTTTCCACATTCATCATCACCCCACCACCAAAGCTGATACGAATCACCGGATAGGGCACCGACCAATCCCATTTATCGTGAATCCATAGCCCTTGAAACAGCGCCTCATTGCCTGCCCACAGTTCAGCTAAGGTATCGAGGAACAAGCTTTTACCGAAGCGACGTGGACGGGATAAAAAGTAATGGCTGCCCTGCGTGGCTAACTGATAAGCCATCGGGGTCTTGTCGATGTAGTAATGATTGTCTTCGCGAATTTTGGCGAAGGTTTGAATACCAATCGGGAGTTTTTTTTGGCTGCTGTCTCTCATGGTTTTATCCTGTATTTTTATTCTGCAATCGTAACCCACTCAAACCCCACCACATTCCGCTGTTCACGGCTAAACTCAATCCCGATTAAGTGAATCGGTTCACCTCGGTTGCGGTATTTCTCGGCGTACCCTCGGTCTTGTAGTTGTTGTAAGGCTTTGCCTTGTGGTGTGGCTTCAACGACTTTGAATTCAAACAAATACACGTGTTGATGAAACAACACCGCCATGTCAATGCGGCCTTTGTTGGTGATGTCTTCAAGGCGGATGTCTAAGCCAAGGGCAGCGAAGTAGCTATAGAACACGCTAGCGTAATAGCCTTCGTATTGGGCAATGGCATTGTTGCGTTGCCAGTCGTAGGGAATGCTGGAAAATAGGCTATGGAATAAAGCTTCCATGCCAGCAAAGTCATTTTTCAGTAACAGCTGCCCCAGCTGGTGTTTGGTGCGGCTGCTTTGACCCGCATCAGGTTGGAGTACATACAGCACACTATTGTGAAAGCTTTGGTAGACCTCACGGTTTGGATAACGCAGTTGGTACAGATATTCACCAAACTGATACTCGCGTTTTGCAATCGTCAGATAACCTGTTTGGAACATCAAGGATTCCGTGAGCATCATGTCAACATCAAACGCTTGCAACAAATCACCACTGACGCGCAAAGCAGCCAGTTCTGGCAGCCACACATGATGTGCTTTGATCCAATCGAGTAAGAACGTTGGTGTGCCGGTTTCGAACCAATAGGGCCGGAAATCGCGTTTTTGAAACAACAACAGCACATCAAACGGGTTGTAAACGGACTCACCTAGCCAGTTATAACCGTTGTACCACTCACGAATCTGCTCTCGATCTAATCCAGCTAATTCCGGTGCAAAAACGGTGTCAATATCGTAGTCAGTGTAACCACAAATCGCTGAATACTCGGCATCAAGGGTGATGTCATTCAGGTTATTTAAACCTGAAAATAAACTCACTTTACTGAATTTTGATACCCCAGTCAGGAACACGAACTTCATTACTGCATCCTGATCTTTTATCACTGAGTATAAGTTTCTCAGCTCATCTCGCATCGCTTTGGCGAGTTCTGGTTTGGTCAGATTGTCTAGGATAGGCTTGTCGTATTCATCCACTAACACGACCACCGGTTGTCCCGACTGTTTGTGTGCGTGTTGAATCAGATCAATAAAACGATCAACCACTGAAGTCGTGCGATAGCTCAGCCCAAATCGTTCAGCCTCGGAATATAAAATATGCTGGATACGTTCTTGTAGTTCCTCAGGAGAACGCATTACCCCACCGCCAAAGCTGATGCGAATCACCGGATAAGACACCGACCAATCCCATTTATCGTGAATCCACAGCCCTTGAAACAAAGCTTCATTCCCTGCCCACAGTTCAGCCAAGGTATCGAGGAATAAGCTTTTACCAAAACGACGTGGGCGGGATAAAAAGTAATGACTGCCCTCTGTCACCAGTTGGTAAGCCATCGGGGTTTTGTCGATGTAGTAATGGTTGTCTTCGCGAATTTTGGCGAAGGTTTGAATACCAATAGGGAGTTTTTTACGCGACATCATGCAGCCTTAAATCAATAGATGATTGAGAAGGATATGGGGATTGTACTGCGGTCTGGCGAGGGCAGCAGGAGAGGCAAAAGAAGGAAATACAGGGGAGAGTCTAGGCGGGATGGCGAGGGAAGAACTCGCCATCGAAGGGATATTACTTGTAGGCCTGACGCAGTTTTGCGGTCGTGTGGACCGAGCCGAGTTCTTCTCGTAAAACCTGATGGCGGTCACGCACGAGATGGCTGACTTCTTCGTGGCAATCGAGAATTTGCCGTAGGCGATCAGCACAAAATTCGCGGCTACCTAGGCGGTGTTCAGCCCAATCGGGATGATTGGCTTGATAGCTTTGCAACGCATCAAATTGCAGCAAGAATCCATCCCATAAGTCCGCCACTTTGTCCCAATCTTCTGCTCTTGCCGCGTCACGCAAGGCAAAAGCAGCGTCCATTAGATCGTTGTAGCGTTGTTCGACATCAGACATTGCCATAGCTCATTGGTTTAGCACGAGGAGGAGGTTCGGTGCTGTTTTCAGCGGCTTGCCGAGCTGGGTTGATTTGTTCCCAAGCATCGCGCAGTTCAGCCAATAAACGTGACGCCTGTTCTAATTTAGCATCATCGTTATTTAAGTTGGCTTCTAATAAAATATTGCTCACATATTCATACAGGGCATCGAGTTGTTCTGCCAACTCGCCCCCAACTTCTTTGTTCAAAGACAAACGCAAGCCTTCGTCAACAATCGCAATCGCTTTGCTGATCATACGCCCTTTTTCAGGGATATTTTTTTCTTGCAGGAAGCGACGCGCATTTGCGATAGCTTGTATGGCACCGTCAAACAGCATCAGAATCAGTTTGTGAGGGCTGGCAACCATCACTTCTGTTTCTAGTGCAGATTGTGTGTAGGCAGCATAAGGATTTTTGTTCAGCATAGTTGGCATCTTCAACAAGAAAAAACAAGCGGGAGATCGTTACACGCCATCATAACCATCCCCCGCCCGATTGTCAGCGTAACAACATACTTAATTGTTGCTGCATGTAACTAGACATCTGTTGCATTTGGCTCAAAGTGGAGTCAAGACGACCAAATTGGGTACGCAAACGCTTCTCCGTATCGTCGATACGATTCTGCATCGCATCTTGTTCACGACCCAAAGTTTTGATGGTGGAATTGATACTTTCTGTCTTAGATTCAATAAGCCCTTTTTTCATGACCATTGATTCAAGCGCATCATCAATTGCGAAACCGAACCCTTTTGTCACCGTCATGGTTCCGCGAGAGCCTAACGCCCCACCCGTAATTTCAATTTTTAAGCCCTCGGTATCTTTCCCTGTCGAGCCAGAAAGCGTAATTCCATCACCCAGAGCAGAGATGCCACCAATTGTCCCAGCTACTTTAGCAGGACTGATACTGCCGCTAGTTAGACCAAAATGGGTCGCTGCATTTGTGCCGATACTGGTGATTTCAATACGGCTATCTTTGTTTTGTTTTGCAGCAGTAAATTCAAATTTATTGTCAGTACCATTAAAGGCAACAGAGACGACATTCGAACCAAAGGCACTATCTAATGCCGCTTGTAATGTCGAGATAACATCGCCATTTGTTGCTTTTGCAGTTGAAAAAGCAGTATCAAGGTTAATAGTTGCAGCAGTACCATTAACCTTCATCGTCATCGATTCACCTGAGAACTGTCCAGCCGTCGTGCCAGCACTACTTGCCGTATTGCTTTGTAAAACCCATGGTGCATCAGTCAAAACAACTTCATAACTACCTGCTTTAGTTTTGCTGGTTGCACTCATTAAATTCAAGCCAGTATCAGCGGCTTTACCAGATGCAGTAAACAGCTTCATCACCGCCTGAGGATCGGCCTCTAGTGCTTTGGTCAATTTGGTTGAGTCAATAGTCATATTGCCAGTTTTGGCATCAAACCCAACACCAACGGAAGCAGGTAAGGAGTAATCACCAGAGATACCCGAGATCTGGGTTGAAAAAGCAGCACGCAACTGGGTACGAATCGAGCGAATGCTACTGTCTCCATTCAAGATACCAGCATCAGCTGCTTGCCCAGCTTTTGCTGTCTCAGCTTTGAAGTAGGTTAGATTGTCTAACACTTTCATCAACTCATTATAAGACTTCGCAATCCCCTCAATCGTTGATTTAGCCGATCCGGTGTCTTTCGTCACATTGACTGTCAAAGGCTTACCGGCCTCTGTTTTTTTAGATAGCGTCAACGTTACCCCGTCAATCGCTTTTGTCAAAGTGTTACTTTTATCAGTGATTGTTAAACCATCAATTTTTACTTGTGCATCAGCTGCAGCCTGAGTTTGGCCAGCATTCGACGCTGTTGGTGCACCACCACCACCGGCATACAGGATTTTATCTAGGTCAGAACTACTAGATGTAGAGGAAACAGTGATAGTGTTCGACGCACCCGTTTCTGTTGCTGACAATGTTAAACGATAGGCTGAACCATCGTTCACTACGTTGGCGGTTACCCCACCATTTTCCTTATTAATTTTGTCTCGTAATTCTTCAAGCGTCAGATCCGCAGTGAAGTTCAGCTCCAATTTTTTGGTACCGACTTCAATAGTCAAGTTTTTACCATTGGTTGCCAAGGCAGTTTTACTATTTGAAAAACCACCAGAAGCAATTTTGTGAGACTGAGCGAGATCAATGACTTCAACCGAGTACTTACCTGCCTGAGCAGCACCAGAAGCAGAAACAGAAGCATAGTCCTTATCGCTAACGGACGCTTTGGTTGAGCTAAATTTGCTGTTATCTTGAAGCGCCTTGATAGAAGATTGAAAAGTAGACAGGGCACTCTTAACTTGACCGTAAGCAGAGAGCTTCTGTTGCTCTTTGGCTTCTTTGGCCTGCAGTTGTGAAAGAGGCCGTGATTCTACTGTCATCAATTGGCCAATGATGCTATTAATATCTAACCCAGAACCGACACCAGCAGATGTGATAGCCATGATGGGGTACCCCTCAAGAAGTAGAAATTCAATAATTGATGTGACAAGTATCGTCCAATCGAAGTAAAACTTAAAGTATGTTGAGTTACTGTCGTAATTTTCTTTTTTCGGAGTGTCAAATGTCGCAAAAAAAATCAAAATACACAAAAATCAAATCACCATCTCAAGCAGAAATGAGTTCGATAGTTGAAGCATATTATAGCGGTGATGCAGCGTTGTTGTTAGAACGAACAAATGAGCTGGCTCAAGCATACCCGCAGCACAGTTTCCCTTATGAATTCATGGGTTTAGCATACGAGATGCTGGGAGAGATTGGGCAAGCCATCGAAACGCTACAAAAAGCAGCCTACCTTGCCCCGCAAGATCCTGAAATTCAAACCAATCTCGGCAACTTAGTCATGAAGACAGGCGATCTAGCAGAAGCGGAAAGCCACTACAAAAAAGCGATTCGTATTAAACCAAGCCTGTTTCAAGCTCATAACAGCCTAGGCTTGTTATTAAGTTACAGAAGTGATTTCGAAATGGCAGAGAAACACTTCAAGAAGGCATTACAAATAAAACCAAACTATATTAGTGCCATGATTAACTTAGGAGAATGTTTAAGACTACAAAAAAAATATCACGAGGCAGAGGATATAACGCAAAAGGCAATCAATTTAGAACCGAATGTTGCAGAGTCTTACCATAACCTTGGCCATATTTTACAAGCACAAGGCAGAAACGAAGAAGCAGAATTATTCTATAAAAAATCCTTGTCAATTTCGCCAAACCTGATAGAGTCACATTGCAACATGGCGGCAATTTTTAATGCAAAAGGGAACTATCAACTTGGTTTCCATCATGCAAAAGAGGCCATTAGTCTAAATCCAGAATATATTGATGCTTATAACAACTTGGGTATTGCATTAAAGGGGTTAAACAACTTAGATGAGGCACAATCTATTTTTGAACATATCTTGGAGAAAAACCCAGGTTCTGATGTCACCCTCAACAATATAGGTAATGTTTATCATCAAAAAGGAGAAATAAAGAAAGCAATCCAATATTTTCAACGTGCAGTTCACTCAAAAATCTACAACACTGAGGCGTACAGTAACTTATTGCTATGCTACAACTTCGTGGACAGAGGGGAAACGCTACATCATGCGATTGAATATGGGGAATGGCTAAAACGTCATACAAAAAATAGTTATTCCAACAAACATCAGAATCACAACCATGAGAAGCTAAAAGTCGGTTTTGTATCGGCAGATTTCCGTGAACACTCGGTAAGTAAATTTTTGGGATTTATGAGTGAAATTAAGCAAAACAATGAATTTGAACTGTTTGCTTATTATAATCATAGCATTGAAGACGATACCACACATCAGTTAAGAAAGTATTTTGATAGCTGGAATAATATCTTTGCGAAATCAGATGAAGAAGCAGCGGAGCTTATTTATCAGCAAGAAATTGACATATTGATCGACTTGTCAGGCCATACAGCAGGCAATCGTTTACCTGTATTTTCTTATAAGCCTGCACCACTACAAATTACTTGGCTTGGCTATTTTGCAACAACAGGTATTGAAGAAATCGACTATATTCTCGTCGATCAAACGGGTGTCCCTGAAGAATACCAATTCCAATTTGCTGAACAAGTGCAATATCTGCCTCATACAAGGTTATGTTTTAACACTCTAAACGAAGCACCAAAGGTATCCAATTTACCCGCTTTAGAGAAAAATCAGTTTACTTTTGGTTGCTTTCAACATCTTAGCAAAACAAATGATGAAGTTTTTTCTTTATGGCGTGACATTCTTAATCAAGTCCCTCACAGCAGTTTACGTTGGCAGGCAATGCAGTTTGCTGATGAGACAGTCAAAGAATCCACTTTGCAAAAACTAGAAGCACAGGGTATTTCTCGTACACGAATCCATCTTTTACCTGCGACTTCTTATCAAGACTATCTACAGGCACATGCAGAAGTGGACGTGCTACTAGACACCTTTCCCTATACGGGAGGTACTACAACATGCGAAGCGCTCTGGATGGGTGTCCCAACTATCACACTTGCAGGAGAGACGTTACTTTCGCGTCAAGGTGCTAGCTTGCTCACTGCGGCAGGATTAGAAAGTTACGTGACCAACACCAAAGAGGAATATGTGGCGCTAGCATGTTCAGTTGCTTCTCGGTTAGAGGCATTGTCTTTATTGAGACAAAACTTGCGAGAACAAGTTACACATTCTGCCTTGTTTAACCAAACACAGTTTGCTAAAGATTTTTCACAAACAATCACAACGCTTTGGCAACAACACTTCTCACATTAAAAGATATAAAACAAAAAAGCTACCTTATTTACCTAAGGTAGCTTTTTTAGTTTCTTGCACTAGGCTTTTTGATTAACAAACATGCCAGCAATTTTATCAATACTCTTAGCAATTTCTAGCATTTCTTCTGAAGGAATCTGTCGAATGATTTCATCATTCGCGGTATTGATAATTTTAACGACAGGGATCTCCAAGTCTTCATCGACCGAGAATTTCAATTCGCTCGCGTACATCTGCACCACTTTTTGTACTTTTTCTGCGGCATCTTGTAAATCTTGTGGATTGGCTTGGAGTGCTTGTTGTTTCTGTGCACTGGAAACAGCTTGCACAGCATCGCTTGAAACTTCTACCGTTGGGGCAGACGATTGCGAGGCAGGCAAAGAAACGGGCCGGTTGTTCGTATCTTGCGGCAACGAATAAGACGGCAAGTTGCTGCTGTTGATGGGGGGAATCGTACTCATGAGCAAGGCTCCTTACGCGAAAAACCCGACGGGGGAGGCTCCCGCGCCGGGTTGTTCGAAAACGGGCCACCGCGCGGGGCGGCGGCTGTTTCTTTTTCAGATTAACGCAAGAGCTGCAGAGCTTGCTGTGGCTGTTGGTTAGCCTGAGCCAGCATTGCAGTACCCGCTTGTTGCAACACGTTGGCACGAGCCAAGGATGCAGATTCGTTAGCGAAGTCAGCATCTTTAATCCGGCTACGAGAAGCGGAGATGTTTTCGCTAGAAGTTTGCAAGCTAGTGATTGCCGAGCTGAAACGGTTTTGGAAAGCACCCAGTTTTGCGCGGAAAGCGTTCACTTCTTTGATTGCGTTGTCAATACGAGCAATCGCGTTGGTTGCATTTTTGCTGTCGTGGCCAGTGACGGTCAGGTCAGTAATACCTAAGGTGTTGTTACCAGCTAAGGAAGCACCGCCTTTAGTGGACAAACCAGTTTTCGATGCACTCCAACCACCAGTCAGGCTGAAAGAAGCCTTTGACAACTCACCCAAAGAACCGTTGGAACGCACTTGGATCTTGTTGTTCTCATCCAGTGTAGCGGTCACGCCAGTTTTTTCGGACTGTTTGTTGATCGCTTCAACAATTTGACCGGCACGTTGTTCACCAGTTGAAGCAGCACCAATTGAACCTAAGCTGACAGATTGTGCTGCGCCGTTGGAATCTGTGTATTTGATTTTCAGGCCGTTAGCAATGGCATCTACACCACCGGTGCCAGCTGCTTTACTGATCGAACCAGTCGCAACTGCAGATACACCACGGACATAGTTACGACCACCTAAAGAACTCAAGTTGGTGTTTGCAACGCTATCGATAGTAATTGCCTGACCTGCATCAGCACCCACTTGGAAAGTTTTTGCAGTGAAGGAACCGTCCAACAGTTTGTTGCCGTTAAACGAAGTCTGTTCAGTCATACGCTGAATTTCGTTTTTCAGCTGAGTAATCTCGTCTTGAATTGTCTGACGGTCACCGAGTTTGTTGGTGGAGTTGGCTGCTTGCACGGCCAATTCACGAACACGTTGCAGGTTGTTACCCACTTCGGTCAACGCACCTTCAGCAGTTTGTGCCAAAGAGATACCGTCGTTTGCGTTGCGCTTAGCCTGATCCAAACCTTTGACTTGGGCAGTCATACGCTCAGAGATCGACATACCAGCAGCATCATCTTTCGCGCTGTTGATACGCAAGCCAGAAGACAGACGCTGAGTTGCAGTTGCCAACAGACCGGTAGAACCAGCCAATTGACGTTGGGAGTTCAGCGAGGCAACGTTAGTATTGATAAACATAGTGATTCTCCTACTGAAGAGAAAAAAGTTAAACGAGGCGCTTACTATCAAACTGCAGGTATCGCGCTCTTGTTAGTGTTTTCGGATCACTCAGAAAAAACTTTAAGAAATTTTCTGCTTTTTACAGCATTTTTTTATTTTCCCAACAAACTCAATAACTTAGGCAAGCTTTTCAACTCTGAATTTGCTAAAGACATCGCAGCAGCAAACAACATTGGAGACTCCTCTACCCATTCACGATGAAATGCTGAGCCTACCAAACAAGCCTGTTGCTCAAAATCATTACCATAGGCACTCGCAGCCGCAGCCAAAAACAACCGTTGCAACAAATAAAATAGCAAGAAGGCCAACAGATTGGTTCGTAAATCATGTTCCACTGACGCTACAGGAAACGCATACGCTAACCAGTGGTTCAACACGATATGCTCTAAAAAATGCGGTGATGCTAATAGCGCCTGATCAAGATCCGCTAAAGCCTCTCGTATCCTAGGAATAGCGGCTAACGCACGTTCTTCTAGTGGACGAGATTGATCCGCCAAATCAAATGCCAACACAACATCATTCAGCACTTTTTCATAGCTACCCACCCCTTGCTGTCGATCGTGACGAAGTTGTAACAGCTTTACCAACAAAAGTGCATGTAGAGACTCATCAAATGTAATTTGCGTAAAGTGCAATGTCTCGTCGTTCTGTTGGATTAAGTTAAAAAGGCTCTCAATCGAGAGCGCGATGTGATCGACTTGATTGGCTTCATACACCTCACTAATCTGTTCCGTCAGGAAGTACAACAACATTAAGCGACGCGAGAGTGGGAGTTCACGAGTTTGCAACAACGTCGCACCCGCTTGCCGCAGTAACAAGTAGCGCTGTTGTTCTACCTCGGGTAGATCCACTGTTACCATGGATTCCTGTCTCATCATGACGGGTGCAATCGATAGTGCCAGTGCATCGGGGGTTTTCCACAATAGACGACCCACTTCTGGACAGGACGGCGATAAGAACTGCTGCGTCCCATCAGGCAGCCATCTGTTAATAGCAGGGTATTCAGCACAACGCGTCGGTAAAGCAGGGTTATCATACAGCCGACACTTTTGCTGACGATCCAATAACCAACACTGCCCCGTTACAGGATTCATTCGACTAAACGCCTGCATCTCGCCGAGTTTGTTTTTTGCGACACCAAAAGCAAGTCTCAACCAAGGCTGATAGGCTGTTTGATTTGTTAATTGCGCCATCCCATCCATGTCTTGAACAGAGGGAAAAAACAATACTTTCTGACAGCAGGAATTCACGCAGATGTTTGAACCAACACAGTTAAATTTTTGTAGATACTGGGGAACTAATGTATCAGTTTTCGAAAACGAAACAACAGAATTTGTCATCGAACAGCCTTTTTAAAGAAAATAACTCAGCAGAAATGCTCTCGTATCAACTCTAACTCAGAAAGAACACCACAGATGGCCAAAAACCTCAATATAGAGATGGAAAGAGCTTCAAAAAATCAACAATGGGCGGATGCGGCGGTGCTTGCAGAACAAGTGTGTGTACAGTATCCCAAACACAGTCGAGCTTGGCTGATCCTAGGTGTGAGTCGATTTCATTTATCAAACTTAACACAAGCACAAGCTGCAATCGAAAAAAGTTTGGCGCTCAATAGTACACAACCAGAGGCTTACTTTTGGTTAGCAAGAATACTCAGTAATAAACAAGAACCCCTACAAGCTGACATATTTTTCTCCAAAGCAATCGAACTTGATCAAACAAATCCACAATATCCTATTTTCAAAGCTGTCAACTTATACAACAATCATCTTTTTATCGAGATAAAGAAAGACCTACCTTCTCTCGTTAGAAAATATCGAGAGAATCCAATTTTCCCTATTATTTTGATGGCTGCATTTGAAGAAACAAAGCAAGAGATTGACCTCGATATTGAAACACTCAAGGTCATCACGGGTGCAGCAGAAAACAGCGAAGATGAAAACATCCATTTTCGCTATATAAATATCTTAGCCATTCAGGACAAGAAAGAAAACCTATCTCGCTTTTTAACTAACAACAAAGTGGCGAAGCATTTACTAATTTATGGCAAGGGTAAGATATTTGAATTAGAAGACAATATTGAACAAGCTGAAATTCATTATCAAGAAGCCTTTAAAATTAAGAAAACAGATTTTTTATGCAGAAGATTATCAGAGATTTTATTCGAACAAAACAAATTTGAAGAGTGCACTTCTGTTATTAAAGCTTTTCTTGAAGAAAACCCTAATGACCCACAGGGGTTAATACAACTTGGCATGATTTATTATGCCCTACCAAAAGAACAAGAAAAAGCAATTGTATGTTTTGAAAAAGCGATTGAAGCAAAACCAGATCTTGACATGGCCAAATGGAACATGGCGCACCCCCTGTTCAATTTAGGTAGAGTAAAAGAAGGTTGGGATAAACACCGTTATCGCGAGTCTTTATTTTTACCAAGAAAATTTCATGCCGAGATTTGGAAAGAAAACGAATCACTAAAAAACAAAACCCTTATGGTCTGGAGTGAACAGGGGGTTGGCGATTATTTTATGTTTGCTAATTGTTTCCCAGACTTAGTAAAAAAATCAGGGGCCAAACATATTATCTATGAAACAGACCCTCGTTTACTTGCACTGATGCAACGCAGTTTTTTAGAAATTGATGTCAGACAAAGCCCACGTTTACAAAAAGATGGGGCGCCATACATTACTGATTACACACATCATATTCCTATGGGGACGTTGCCAGTCTTTTACCGAAAACAAGTTAACGCCTTCCCGACTGGTTCTTATTTAAAGACAAATCCAGAATGGGATGAGGAATGGAAAAAACGCTTAGACCATAGCAAGAAAAATATAGGTATTTGCTGGCGAAGTGGTGTACGCAGTACGTTTAGAGATAGATACCTCACAGATATAGAAGTTTGGGGCCCATTGTTCAGTATTCCTAATGTAAACTGGATCAATCTACAATATGGTGATTGCGATAAAGAACTTGAATTTGCCGCTAAACATTTTGGTGTAAAAATTCAATCTTGGTCAGATATTAACCTAAAAGATGACTTTGATGCAGTGGCTTCTCTAATAAAAAGTTTAGATCTGGTCATTACAGCCCCAACCGCAGTTATGCAGTTAGCAGGTGCAGTAACAGGGGGCAAAAACGTTTGGCCATTTATTACACACCCAAATTGGAGTTTATTAGGTCAAAATTATTCCCCTTGGTTCCCAGAAGCACGAGTTTATAGAACAGAAGTCCCAACCCCGATTCACCATACTTTTCCACGGATGAGTGAAGATTTAAGGAAATGGCTACAAGGGGAAAACATGCCTGCCGGCGTTGTGATGTGTGAAGAACAAGATGAATCGTTATTTACAACACATACCTCTGAGAGATACTCCGATGCTCTTAGCTGTGAAGAAAAACTAGCTCGAGGAGATATCACTACCATACAAGCAATTGAAGCAACCTTCTCACAGTCTTTAATTAAGCGACTCAACACACTCAGCGAATATAAGCAAGTAGAACCTCTAGAAGAAGAGGTGCTCAAATATGGAGGAACACTAGCGAATTATATACAAAAAAAAATAAACCAGCCAATACTAGAAAAAGAGCTATTAATAAAAGGCACAGGCAAAAAAACCTTACTGATTTTTTTCCAAGGTAACATTAATATGGCCTTACCTCAGTCAGAGGTCACGCCCTATCTTACACCCAAGTTTGCTGGGGTAAGGTTATTTGAAGAAATATTGCAGGATTACCCTGATACTTGTTATTTAGGCGTTCGCGACAGTTGGCAAATGTGGTACCAAGTTGGCCCTCTTGGAACGGCATTGGCTGATCAAGGCCTTTCAGCGCAACAAAGATGGTTGTCGCTATTAAATGCCAAGATAGAAAAATCAGGTTGTCAAAAAATCATTTGCCTTGGCACTTCAGCAGGGGCTTCTGCTGCCATTCAATTTGGAGCAAAACTGGACGCAAAAGCAGTGCTCGCGATCTCACCACAAGCTAAACCACTCGATAATGAATGGGAAAATAAAAAAGGACAAGTCTCTTTTATGGTAACAAGAGATGTACAATGGCGGAAAAAGGTCAAGGAACAATTTAATATACCGGCACTTGACTTAAAGCCTTATGCTGAAGAGCTTGGCTCTCGGTTACAGCTCTTTGTTCCTAAACTGTACGAGGCTGATCTCATTCATGCAAACTACCTTGCGAATACCAACCCGAATATTCAAGTTCACCGAAGCCCCGGGAAAGATCATGCAGATGTTAGTAAAGCTTTATTTAAGAAAGCACTGATCGAACAAATTATTAAGTAGATCATTTCTCTCGATTTTGGTAAGCAAAAATCGACTCGGCAAAGTGAAAATCTAACGCCGAGTCGATATCAACAGAATGTTCTGCTGGCATAATAAAAGCAATCGTTTTTGGTGTCAGAAAAGTACGCTGTTGAATGAGACATTCAACTTTTGCCAAATAGATCGCTCCATTCAAACGATAAAACTTACCTAATGCCTGTCGTGGTTGGTCTCGGATTGCTTCAGCAAAGGAAGACATACATAGATCTTCTGCTAAAGGCTGTGTCCAAAGCGGCGGATGTTCTGCCGGAGCCACACTTATCACGCTGGGTGCTTCTCTCTCAGTCATCAGGGAAACAGCCTGTTGAATATATTGTGCGGTGCGTAAAGGAGATGTCGCCTGTAGTACAGCAACCTCATCAAACTTTTTCCCCCTAGCAGAAAAATAATTCAACACATCCAACACCACGTCTATTGTACTGGCTTGATCTGTTGCCAAGTGTTCAGGTCGTAATATCGGAACGGAAACACCTGCTTGCTCGGCAATTTCAGCATACAGTTGGCTATCCGTCGATACGAAAACCTCGCTAAATACACCAGAGGTAAGAGCAGCTTCAATCGTCCAGTGCATAAGCGGCTTTCCAGCCAAAGGCAAAATGTTTTTGTTTGGCAGTCCCTTGGATCCAGACCGCACAGGAATAATAGCAAGGCGTTTGACATTAGATTGAGGCATATTCTTCTTGCGCTTTCTGAAAATCTTCCATTCGACCAATATCAAGCCAATAGCCGGGAATAGTGAATAAATTAACTTGCTGATGGGTCTCAACCTGTTGCTGCAATAGGGTAGGCATATCTATTATTTGACCCGGCATCACCGTTTTTACCAAATCGGGGTCTAATAAATAAATCCCAGCATTTACCTTAAAACGGTAAGTAGGTTTTTCAACCATATTTCTCATCTGATACCCCTCTGACTCAATAACACCATAGGGGATTTGCTGTTCATACTCACGCACACACATTGTTGCAACACCGCCTTGTTCTTCATGAAAGGCAAGGAGAGAAAGAAAGTTAAGGTCAGTTAATAAATCACCATTCATCATAAACAAAGGATGGTCGATTTCGTCATGTGGCAATAAACCAAGTGCCCCGCCCGTTCCAAGCGGTGTCTGTTCGTGTATGTATTTAATTTCAACATTCCAACGACCACCATCACCAAAATAAGATTGAATTTGCTCTGGCATATAATGTGTTGAAATATAAAAACGATAAAAACCAGCGTTAATAAAACTTTCTAAAATCAATTCTAAAATAGGTTTGCTACCAATCCTGAGCATAGGTTTAGGACAAGTATTTGTTAGAGGTCTCAGACGCGTACCAAACCCACCTGCCATCAAAAAAACAGGATTGTGTTGTCGGGGTTTTTGTAACAGACCATGTAAAGTTTCAAGTCCAACCAATACACCAGAACTGTCTAAGATAGGTAGCTGTAATAGACTGTCCTTTTCCATCAAGGCCAACATTCTGGCCTTACTCCAATCATGCCGCGCCACTTTGGGATGGGTTGTCATCACCTCACACAGAGGCGTAGAAAGAGGCTGTTGTCTTAATAAAGCACGGCGTAAATCGCCATCTGTCAGTGTGCCTAACAAGTGATTTTGTTCATCTACAACCAAAACAATTCGTAGAGCACCGCGATCAAGAATAGGAATCGCATCAGACAGTGAGATATTTGGATGCGCTAAGGCAGATTGCCATTTTTGCATTGATTAGATTCCTGTGATTGGGCAAGTGGTTTAGCCGGTGTACCGTATAGCGTTGTAGCAACGGCAATCGATTTAACAACAGTAGCACCAGCAGCAACAACAGTATGTGGCGGTAAAACTACGCCTTGAATGATGGAACTACCACTGGCGATATAACTCATTTCACCAACGGAAACGCCACCACATAAAGTTGCACTGGGTGCGACATGACTATGAGCACCAATTACACAGTCATGGTCGACTATTGCGCCAGTGTTAATAATGCAATTATCGGCAATCACTGTATCTGCTTGAATCACAGCGCCAGCCATCACTTGCACACCCACGCCTAAATTCACATTTGAACCTAACACAGCAGCAGGATGAACAAGCGTTGGAAATGAAAAACCCGCTTGTTGCCAGCGGGTAAATACGTTCTGACGTACGAAAGACCTGGGTAGTAAACCGATGCCCAAAGCCAAGTTTACTTCTGTGGGAGCTAAAGAGAGATGAGATTCATCTGCGCCCAAAACAGGAATTCCTCGCCACTTTTTAGCACTATCGTTAGCAAAACGAGGATCAAATACCCCAATAACGGGGTAATCCAAGGCAACTAAAAGATCTAGCACAACCTTAGCATGGCCACCCGCACCAAACAGCACAAAAGGTTTTTTCATGGCAATTCGACTCACAAGTGCTTATAGAGGATCACCTGCCATCATATTTTTTGTCGCAGATTCACCCTGTAATACATCCCACCATTCCATCGGTGAACGTCCGCCACCAGCACGGGCAGTTGTAATATTCTCAACACTAAACACCTCGCCCACAGCAATATCGCGTGAAGCAATGATGTTTTGTCTAGCAGCACGTCGAGTATCCCATTCACTTGGCTGAGGGGCTTTGATACCAGAACCTAAAGCTTTGGACAGCGCACGAATTTGCGAAATCAAATGTTTTAATTCACTCGGCTCTAACGACGCTGCATGATCAGGCCCTGGTAAGTGACGGTCTAATGTAAAATGTTTTTCAATCAACACAGCCCCTTTTGCAACAGCAGCAATCGCAATCAAATCTCCTTCGGTGTGATCTGAATAACCGACTTTCATGCCAAAAGCGTCACCTAAAGTATTCATTGCCTTGAGATTCACTTCTTCCATTGGTGTCGGATATTGTGAAGTGCAATGCAATAATGTGATCTTGTCTCTCACTTGTTGTTGAGCTTTTTCACTACTCCAAAATGACCATATTTCAGAAAAGTTTTTTGGTGGCTCAACATAAGACATACCATAGCTAAGCACGGCCAAAGCTTGCTCAATTTCACCTAGAGTTGCCATCCCTGTTGATAAAATCAAAGGTTTACCTGTACGTGAAAAATGCCAGAGTAAAGGCGCATTAACTATTTCACCAGAAGGAATTTTATAAACAGGTAAATCTAGGGTTTGCAGAAATTGCAAACTATCTACATCAAAAGCTGTTGATAAGAACTGAATCCCTAGCGACTCAGCATGCTTTTTAAGTGGGGCATGCCACTCTAATGGCAATTCCAGTTTACGCAACATCTCAAGTTGAGATTCTTGATGATCGGTCAGCTTTTTTTGATAAGCGGCTTTTGGCGCACGAGTGGCAGCTAATTTTTCAGCATTAAAAGTTTGAAACTTCACGGCATCAGCACCAGCAGCAGCAGCAACCTCAACTAAAGCGAACGCTTTTTCTTTTTCACCATTATGGTTGACCCCTGCTTCAGCAAGAAAAAATACTTCTTTGTTAGACATGATCTTCTTCCTTATCAATCATTTTAATAATTGTCTGCAGAACCTTATTAGAAACATTTCCTCCACCATAAGGAGAAACGGCTTGTAATCGAGTATTTTTAAAAATCATTGCTTTTTTTATAGCCAAAACAATACTGTCTTGGTCAGGCTGACTATGGAAAGTAGAGTTGGCGTATAAACGCCCCTTCTGTCGACAACCTATGTTGACAGTGGGTATATTAAACAGTGGTACCTCAATGATCCCGCTAGACGAATTACCAATCACAACATCAGAGAATTTAACTGCACTTAAATATCGCTGAGTCCCTAAAGAAGGTACCGCTACAGCTTTTTTGGGATAACGTGCTACATAATTATCAATCTGGGCAATAATTTCCCTACCTCCATTATCTGCATTCGGATAGCAGAAGATAACTTGATGATTGGGAAACTGATCTAATGCTTCTAATATATTGAGAAATGTTAATGTAGGTGACTCATCTCCCAAAGTAACAGGATGATAAGTCACTAAAAAGAAAGGCGACTGCAAAGTAAAATTGAGTGTAACAGCCAGTTCAGATAAAGACAGCAATGGGGTATGTTCAACATGATCTAAACCAATTGCACCGACACAAAACACGCTGTGCTCTGGTTTTCCAAAAGATAGAATTTTTTGTCGGTAAGGCTCAGCCGCCGTGAAATGCCAAGTTGCCATGTGTGTAATCGAATGTCGAATTGCATCATCATAAGCCCCTTCTGTTGTTTCGCCTCCATGCAAATGAGCAATAGGTATTTTCATTACCATTGCAACTTGTGCGGCTGCGAGGGCTTCAAATCTATCGCCAAGGATAATCAGCACATCTGGCTGTAAACGATCAAGGGCATCTGCAAAACCGATACAACCTAACCCCATTGCTTTGGCAACCCCAACAGCACTATCTGACGACAGTAAAATTTCAACCTTTGCTGCGACATCAAAACCATCATCTATGATTTGTTGCCATGTTGAGCCAAATTCAGGGGAGAGATGGGAACCCGACACAATCAACTGTAATTCGCAATCCGGTTCATCTTGAATGGCTTTGAGTAACCAAAAAAGCAAACCATATTCAGCTCGTGTTCCAGTAAAAACAGCAATTTTTTTCAACATATTTAAGACGTTTTCACACTACTTGGTAGATTCACCACTCGGTCTGCTAACCATTCAGAACAAGAGAGGTGATCACGAATCGAGTCACGAAACATCGGCAAACGATGCATAAGTTGCCATATCGGTCTTGTCATCACGCCTCTATCGTTGGTATCTCGCAAAAGATGGTCTCTCTGCTCTCTGTCTTGGCAAACCACGGCATGGAGCCAGTAGTTTGCACGACAGTTAATCGGTTCTTCCACAAAGCTTAAATCACTACCGGATAGATTTTCCTTATAAAAAAGTGCTTGCTCCCGCTTGATCGCAATAAATGCTTCTAGTTTTTCAAGTTGGGCACATCCCAAAGCAGCGTTTAAATTAGGGAGCCGATAGTTATAACCAACTTCATCATGCACGTACTCGTAGGCATGTGGTTGTTTAGCAGTCGTTGTCAAATGTTTGGCTCTTTGTCCCAACAACTCGTTGGTAAGCACCATACCTCCACCACCAGTCGTGATAATTTTATTTCCGTTGAAGCTTAAACATCCAGCCAAGCCAAAAGTACCTGTGTGTTGACCTTTGTATAAACTGCCTAAAGACTCTGCTGCATCTTCAATCAGCACAACATTCCACCTTTCACACACAGTCAACAGTCCTTCTAAGTCAGCAGGATGCCCGAAGGTATGCATTGGCACACAAGCAGAAATTCGCTGCCGTGAATGCTTTTCACGGCATATACCTTGTTCATCGAGGTAAGCATGTTGCTGTAACCAATCGGCTAACGCAGCAGGACATAAACTTAGATAAGAACGGGAAACATCGATGAATATCGGATCTGCACCACAATAGCGAATTGCATTGCAAGTTGCGATAAAAGTTAAAGCTTGGGTCAACACGAGATCATTTGCTTTTACACCTGCTAGTAACAACGCAGTATGTAATGCTGCGGTTCCATTCACAGTAGCAATAGCACGAGGGGATTGCGTGTACTGAGCAACTGCAGTTTCAAACTGATCAACAAACTTTCCTACGCTAGATACAAACGTAGAGTCAATCGTTTCCATCACATATTGACGCTCGTTACCAGCAAAAACAGGGGCATGAAGGGGAATAAAATCTTCAGAATCGTAGTAACTTCGAATTTTTTTGACTAGCCAATTAAAATTCATCTGATACACCCCTACACGTTATAAATATCGGCTTTATATTTCTTTAACACATCTGGTTGTGTGAACCATTTAACGGTTTCTTCCAGGCCACGCCGGATATCAAACTCTGGGACAAACCCTGTCAGATCAAAAATTTTTTTATTATCACACCAAAGACGGAACACCTCGGAGTCTTTTGGCCTAATCCGATTTTCATCAGTCACAAACTCAACATCACTGGCCATGATTTCTTTAATCAGATGTAAAGTATCCCCTACAGAAATCTCGTAATTTGAGCCAATGTTGATGGTCTGTCCGATGGTATTTTCAGCTTCGGCTAAGGCAATAAAGCCACGGCAAGTATCAAGAACATAATTAAAATCTCTAGTTGGGCTAACATCTCCCAACTTAATTTGTTTTTTACCTGCAGCAATTTGGGTGATGATAGTCGGAATCACAGCTCTCGCAGATTGACGAGGGCCATAAGTGTTAAAAGGTCTAGCCACTGTGACGGGCAACTGAAATGCATTAAAAAAGCTCATCGCCATAGCATCAGCAGCTATCTTTGAAGCACTATAGGGTGATTGTGGTTGCAGTGGATGATGCTCATCAATCGGAACATACTGAGCTGTGCCGTACACCTCACTGGTGGAAGTGTGGATAACACGACTCACATTGTTTTCTAAAGCTGCTTGGCAAATATTGAGCGTCCCTTTGATATTGGTATCCACATAGCTATCAGGAGCAACATACGAGTACGGAATTGCAATCAGGGCAGCCAAGTGAAATACAACATCCACATCCTTGGTGATATGCTTGCAGTAATGAGGGTCTCGCACATCACCGGAAACTATCTCAACTTCCGACAAGCAAGGAATATCCTCTAACCATCCCCAACTGTTAAAGGAGTTGTACTGTGCCAAGGCTTTGACTTGATAACCTTTGTTGACCAACATTTCAACTAGGTGAGAACCGATAAAGCCATCAGCACCTGTGACTAAAATCTTTTTGTTTTCCATATCAACTTTCGATAGTTTGTTACGCTCGCACGGTCTTGCTTGATTATGGGGGAATTTTTCTAAAACATAAAGCATTATCTTTCATAGACTGAAACTTCCTAGTATAAATTTAAACCATTCCTTAGTAAGGAAAATTTTGCCATGCATAAATATATCGAAAAACTAATGTTAGTACCCGAGTACTTACCAAATTTCCAATGCATTGGGCCAATGTGTGAAGACCATTGCTGCAAAGGATGGGGAATTACAGTTGACAAAAAAAGTTATTTTGCATTAAAAGAAATCAAAAACAAAAATATTGCTAACCTGGTCGCTAATGGAATTAGCCGACAAAGAGGAGATCATTCGAAAGATCGTGAATATGCAAAGCTGAAGCTAGTAGAAGATAAGGGAAACTGTATGATGCTAGCCGCAGATAATTTATGCTCTATACACAAAGAGCTAGGCGAGAAATATTTACCTCACACCTGTTCAATTTATCCGAGACACACTAAAAATCTATTCGGGATAAACCAACAGAGTTTAACCTTTTCATGTCCAGAAGCTGCGCGTAAAGGCCTTTCTATCAAAAAGCCAATGCAGTTTATCGAAAGTAAAGTCTATGTTAGAGAAGAACTGATAGAAAAGGCTAATACAAGCCATGCTGAAGATATGGAGCTAGCAAATGAAATTCGATTTTTTTGTATCAATTTACTTCAGTTTAGAGAAATTTCACTTTGGAAACGTTTAGCTATCTTAGGTTATTTCTGTGAACAAGCAGACATACTTCGCTCACAACACAAAGGATTAGAGGTAGTTAATCTGATTTCATCAATTACCAACTCCTTATCTGGTAATGACTGGGAAGAACTTTTTGGTGTAGTCAGCCCTGATTTTGAAAAACAAATCATTACCTCTTTTTACTTAATGGTTTTACAAATTGAATCAAATGCTGAATATTATCAGAAGATAGTTGGACTGGTTTTGGATGGATTAAATACCGAACCAGAGAAAATAGTCGCAAGATATCAAGCTGCACTAGAGTTAGGAGCGAGCAAGTTTATCGAACAACATGATTATGTTCTTGAAAATTTCTTAGTTAATGATGTATTTACTAGTGGTTTTCCATTGTTAACGGGGAAAGTTTGGTTCGAGGCTTGGTTGTGGCTCGTAGGTCTCTATAAAATCCTGATTTATTCTTGGGTAGGTTTATTTGCTAATTTTGGAGAGAAAATGAATGAAGAGACAGCAATTACGGCTACACAAGCCTTAATTAAATCATTCACTCATACGCAGGAAGATTTTAAAAGACACGTGATAAGCTATCTGAAAGAAGAGGGTATGCCTGATTTTGCATCAAGTCTTTCTTCATTGAAACCAGAATAAGTATCACTAAGCACAAGGGTAAATTTTAGATCCGCAGGGTGGGCACAAGAACGGTGCCCACCTATTTTTGACACGACTGGCGAGTTAATTCGCTGCGGCTTTTAAACTCTCATCCCGTAATGCACGGCGCAGGATTTTACCGACATTGGTTTTCGGTAATTCAGCGCGAAACTCGATATGTTTCGGCACCTTATAGCCCGTGAGATTCGCCTTGCAATGTTGCAACACATCAGCCTCGGTCAGCGCAGGGTCTTTCTTCACCACAAACACCTTCACCACCTCACCCGACTTTTCATCCGGCAAACCAATACACGCCACCTCCAACACCCCCGGATGCGTCGCCACCACATCCTCAATCTCGTTCGGGTACACATTAAACCCCGACACCAAAATCATATCCTTCTTGCGATCAACCAACTTCACGAACCCATCTGCGGTCATCATCGCCATATCACCCGTCGCCAAGAAACCACGACTATCAATCACCTTCGCCGTTTCCTCTGGACGGTTCCAATACCCCTTCATCACCTGCGGGCCTCGAATCCACAACTCACCCGCCTCACCTTCTGCCACCGGCTGGCCTTCGGCATTGCGAATCTCAATCTCGGTCGAAGGCACCGGCACCCCAATCGTCCCGTTATATTCCTTTAAATCGAGCGGATTGATACACGCGGCAGGACTGGTTTCTGTTAAACCATACGCCTCAATCAATGGCACACCGGTGACCTGTTTCCACTTATCCGCCACCGCCTTTTGCACTGCCATCCCCCCACCTAACGCCAAACGCCAAGTTGAAAAATCGACAGTCTTAAACTCAGGGTGATTTAACAAGGCATTAAATAAGGTATTCACCCCCGTCATTGCGGTCACTGGGTATTTTTTAATCTCTTTGATAAAGGCTGGAATATCGCGTGGATTGGTAATCATGATATTCAAGGCGCCGATCTCGGTGAAGATCATCAAATTCGCCGTCAACGAGAAGATGTGATACAGCGGCAAAGCCGTGACAATCACCTCTTGCCCTTCCCGCACCACCGGCTTCACCCATTCGCCGGCCTGTAACATATTGGCGACAATATTACCGTGGGTCAGCATTGCCCCTTTCGATACCCCTGTCGTACCGCCGGTGTATTGCAAAAACGCAATATCATCATGGGTTAATGACACTTTTTGATAAGGTTGTTTATCGCCTTTTTTCAAGGCATCAGGAAGGCGGATAACATTGGCCAATTGCCAATTCGGTACCATCTTCTTCACATGCTTGACGACAAAATTCACAATTAACGATTTAGGGAACCCTAACAAATCACCAATCGAGGTCACGATAATGTTTTTGACTGGTGTACGCTTCACCACTTGCTGCAGGGTGTTAGCGAAGTTCTCTAAAATAAGAATGGTCTCCACTCCGGCATCTTTTAACTGATGCTCTAACTCGCGTGGAGTGTAAAGTGGATTGACGTTCACCACTGTCATCCCTGCCCGCAAAATCCCAAACACTGCCACCGGATATTGCAATAGGTTTGGCATCATAATCGCCACCCGCGAGCCTCGCCCCAGTTTCAGCTCGTGCTGTAAGAAAGACGCAAACTGCATCGATAAGCGGTCGATTTCAGCATAGGTCAACACCTTATCCATATTCGCCACCGCTGGACGATTGCTGAATTTCTTGACCGCATGTTCAAACACTTCACTTACCGATTGAAAACTATCGAGGTTGATCTCCGCCGCCACCCCTTGCTGATAGTTTTTAAGCCAGCGCTTTTCCATAAGTTTCTCCCGTCGTGTGTTGTCTGCTCTCATGTAGAAAATTCTCAACGTTCCAAACAGCAGCCTCGGAGGTGCTTGCCTTAGCATAAGCACAAAACGACCAGATTGCCGCCATTCGAACATTTGTTTGAATTGTTGCGTAATGTAACGGAATCGTTTTTTTCGCGCAAAGTGTTTCCATGTTGCAAGACAACACAATTTTGTGTGGCATATCGTGGTGAGTGTTTCTTTTTATTTAGAAAGTTGCTAAAATCGGAGCGTTTTATAGATGGGCGTTAGCGCCCATTTTTTATTTGCCGGATCAAAGCATGGACGTTCGCACACTGCTGGAAAATACTCTACCCGGATTGGGGTATGAGTTTGTTGCACTGGAATTGATAAACGGTGGCGGCTTGCGCCTGTTTATCGACACACCAGAAGGCATCACGTTGGATGACTGCGTGTTGGTGAGCAATCACCTCACACGCCTATTTGCTGTAGAAAATGTGGACTACGACCGCCTCGAGGTGTCATCTCCTGGTCTCGACCGTCCATTGACCAAAGAAGCCGACTATGTCCGCTTTGCAGGTTCTTTAGCAAAAATCAAAACACGCATGCCACTAGAGGGACGTAAGCAGTTTCGCGGACGTTTAGCTGGCCTCGAAGAAGGCCGGGTCAGGATTGACGTGGACGGCACAATAGTGGAAATCCCATTTTCCAGTATTGACAAGGCGCGGCTTGAGCCGGAGTTCTGATACACCGCTCCCCGCCGGCTGGAGCTAATGCCGGCCACAGACCGGAATACAGAATTCGGAGGAATGCATGAGTCGCGAGATTTTGTTGTTAGTAGATGCCTTGGCGCGTGAAAAAAACGTTAGCCGAGAAATTGTATTTGGCGCTTTAGAATTGGCCTTGGCCTCGGCCACCAAAAAGAAGTACAGCCAAGATCATAAAGACCACGGCGATGATATCGACGTGCGCGTGCACATTGACCGCAGCACGGGTCAATATGTGACGTTCCGTCGTTGGGTCGTCGTGGAGGACAATGACCACGAGTTCCCAAGCCGCGAAATTGCCATCACTGATGCTGCCGATCATGGTGTAGAAGCCATCGTTGGGGCAGTGAAAGAAGAACCGATGGAAGCGGTGGAATTTGGCCGTATTGGTGCACAAACCGCCAAACAAGTCATCTTACAACGGATTCGTGACGCAGAACGTGAGCAAATCCTCAACGATTTCCTCGAACGCCGTGAATACTTAGTGAATGGCACCATCAAGCGCATTGAGCGCGGTAACGCGATTGTCGAATGCGGCAAGCTCGAAGCGTTACTGCCTCGTGATCAGATGATCCCGAAAGAAAACTTACGCAATGGCGACCGTGTCCGTGCGTTCTTATTGCGTGTTGACCGTACCGGCCGTGGCCCACAACTGATTTTATCGCGCACCACGCCGTTGTTGGTTGGCAAATTGTTTGCTTTAGAAGTCCCCGAAATCGAAGAAGGCTTGCTGGAAATTAAAGGGTGTGCCCGTGATCCCGGCAGCCGAGCCAAAGTCGCGGTGAAAGCCAACGACCCACGCATCGATCCACAAGGGACTTGTATTGGTATGCGTGGTTCGCGCGTCCAAGCCGTTACCAGCGAATTAGCCGGTGAACGTCTCGATATCGTGTTGTGGTCGAATGACCCAGCGCAATATGTGATCAATGCCCTGTCGCCTGCTGAAGTCGTTCGCATCATGATCGACGAAGATAACCACGCGATGGATGTCGTGGTTGAAGAAGATCAACTGGCATTGGCAATTGGCCGTGGCGGTCAAAATGTCCGCTTGGCGGGTGAGCTGACCGGCTGGGTATTAAACATCATGACTGTGGCAGAAGCGGCCGAGAAAAACGAAGCCGAAGATGCTGAACTGCGTAAGCTGTTTATTGAAGGTCTTGATGTTGATGAAACCACTGCTAGCGTTTTAGTGCGCGAAGGTTTCACCACATTAGAAGAAGTGGCGTATGTGCCGCTGGCTGAAATGTTAGAAATCGCTGATTTCACTGAAGAAACAGTCAACGATTTACGCAACCGCGCCCGCAATGCCCTACTGAATCAAGCTATCGCTTCTGAAGAGAAAGTGGAAACAGTCTCGGAAGAACTGAAAAACTTGGAAGGCATTGATGCCGATACGCTGCGTAAGTTAGCGGAAAACGGCATTGTCAGTCGCGATGATTTAGCTGATTTGGCCATCGATGATCTGGTTGATATGACCGGTATGGATGCCGAAGCCGCAAGTGTTCTGATTTTAAAGGCGCGTGAACACTGGTTTGATCAGTAAACTTTGTTGTTACCCAACAAAGTCGATTCATCTGGGGGCAAACCAACATCACTGATTTGCCTCCACAGCGCGCTGAAATCCTCCTCTGTATTCAGGGGGATAGATAGCGTACGTGATACAACCGTCGTATACTGTTGTCGCCAGTGATAGCCACGCTAGCCTACGGCAGGACATGCCGGAAGTGACGCCTGTGGAGAAACGAGCAGCGGTTGCGCACTCGGCCCAGGAACCCACCGACGCGACTTGAGCGCAGCTTCTCGCGGCACCCGAGCGCAGTAGGAATCCCCCAATCGAAAACGGGGGAGGATGTCAAAAGACAGGATTAAGGAACACATGCTCGAAAACAACGTCAAACAATTTGCTAGCGAACTCAAACTGCAACCGGAACATTTGTTGGACCAGCTGCGTGCAGCAGGGGTGAACAAACAGACGATCAGCGATACGCTGACCCAACAAGACCGCGAAAAACTGTTGTCTTATTTAAAAAGCCGCCACGGTTCGACCGATAGCGGCTCTGTTACTTTGCAGCGCAAGGAAACTTCCGAGATTCGCCGTGCCGATAGCACCGGTAAATCTCGCACGATTCAAGTCGAAGTTCGTAAAAAACGGACGATTGCGCGTCCCGAAGAAGCCAGCCATACCCCAGCCGTAGAAGCCCCTACACCGGCGCCTGCTCTGGTAGAAACACCGGCACCGACACCTGCCCCTGTTGCAGCACCCAGCCCAGCACCAGCGGTCGAAGAAGTGAAAGCAGACATCAAACCGGCTGCCGCACCAGTGGCTGTCAAAGCCGAGCCAGCACCAGCTAAAGCAGCAGACAACAAGCCAGCGAAAACCGAAGAACGCGCTAAACCACACCATAACGGTGGTCAGCCACGTAAAGATGGCCAACGCCAACAAGAACGTGGTGGTCAATCGCGTGATCGTCGTGGCCAAGATAAACGTCAACACAAACCTGCTGTACCCGCCATCAAACCAGCCGTCTTAGCCGCACAGCAAATGAATGAGCCCGTGGTACCGGTTTCTGCTGCCTCGATTTTGACACCAGAAGAAATCGCTGCGCGGGAAGCAGAAGAACGCCGCCAAGCAAAATTGCGTGCGGCACAAGAAGCCCTGATTCGCGAACGCCAACAGCGTGATGCACGCCGCTTAGCAGCAAAAACTGCCAGCGAAGCACCCGCCAAAGCCCCCGAACCAGCGCCTGCACCTGTGGCTGCGCCAGCGCCGACACCGGCGCCTGCTGCTGCCCCGGCACCCACCGCCCGCCCAGCCAACCAACAACGCAACGAGCGCAGTGGTGGTGGCGAGCGTAATTCCCGTCCTGCAGCGCGTCCAGCACCTGCTGCCGCGACACCTGCAGCACCAGCAGTTGAAAAAACGGATAAGCCAGCAGACAAAAAAGCCTCACCGAAAAAAGGCCAACCGAATGGTCGTCATGACCATGAAGATGCGAACAAGCGTCGTGGCCTGAAAACCCGTGGTGGCGATGCTGGCAATACCAATGCGTGGAAAGCTAAACGCGGCGGTAAGAACAGCAAAAACAATCAATCCCAAGCGGCACATGCTTTCCAAGCACCGACTGAGCCCGTGGTGCATGAAGTCCTCGTGCCAGAAACCATCAGCGTGGCGGACTTAGCCCATAAGATGTCGGTGAAAGCTGCCGAAGTCATCAAAGTGCTGATGAAAATGGGCATGATGGTCACCATCAACCAAGTGTTAGACCAAGAAACTGCGATGATCGTCGTGGAAGAAATGGGTCACGTCGCGAAGCCAGCAAAATTAGACGATCCAGAGTCGTATTTGGATGATGTCGATGGCGGTCATCACGAACTGGTGTTGGAAGCCCGCGCACCGGTGGTGACAGTGATGGGTCACGTTGACCACGGTAAGACTTCGTTGCTTGACTACATCCGCCGCACTAAAGTGGCATCGGGTGAAGCCGGTGGGATTACCCAACATATCGGTGCTTACCACGTTGAAACCCAACGCGGCATGATTACCTTCCTCGACACCCCAGGTCACGAAGCGTTTACCGCGATGCGTGCCCGTGGTGCGAAAGCCACGGATATTGTGGTGTTGGTGGTTGCCGCTGACGATGGCGTGATGCCACAAACAATCGAAGCGATTCACCATGCCCAAGCCGCAGGGGTACCGATCGTTGTCGCGGTGAACAAAATTGATAAGCAAGGCGCCAACCCAGAGAAAATCCGTCAAGAATTGTCTGGTCATGGCGTGGTCCCAGAAGAATGGGGTGGCGAGACTCAGTTCATCGACGTATCGGCCAAACAAGGGATTAACATTGATGGCTTACTCGAAGCCATTCTGTTGCAAGCCGAAGTGTTAGAACTGACGGCAGCCAAAGACGCACCGGCTAAAGGCTTGGTCGTTGAAGCACGGTTGGATAAAGGTCGTGGTGCAGTGTCCACCATCTTGGTGCAATCCGGTACCTTGCGTAAAGGCGATGTGCTGTTGGCAGGTTCGGTATTTGGTCGCGTTCGCGCCATGTTGGACGAAAACGGCAAACCAGTGAACGAAGCAGGGCCATCTATCCCTGTGGAAATTCTCGGTCTGTCCGATGTGCCAAGTGCAGGTGAAGATGCGATTGTGCTGACAGATGAACGTAAAGCACGTGAAATTGCCTTGTTCCGTCAAGGTAAATTCCGTGATGTCCGTCTGGCACGTCAACAAGCGGCCAAGCTGGAAAATATGTTTGCTCAGATGGCAGAAGGCGAAGTTCGTACCCTGTCGCTGATTATCAAAGCCGACGTACAAGGTTCTTACGAAGCGTTGGCAAGCAGCCTGCAAAAACTGTCCACCGAAGAAGTGCGCGTCAATATCTTGCACTCCGGTGTGGGTGGTATCACTGAATCTGACGTCAACTTGGCGTTGGCATCACAAGCGGTGATTATTGGCTTTAACACCCGTGCCGATGCACAAGCACGCAAAGTGGCAGAAAATAACGAAGTCGATATTCGCTACTACAACATCATTTACGATGCAATTGATGAAGTGAAGTCGGCCTTGTCTGGTATGTTGGCACCAGAAAAACGTGAGCAAATTTTGGGTACTGCTGAAATCCGTCAAGTGATCTCGGTCTCGAAAGTGGGCAATATCGCGGGTTGTATGGTGACCGATGGCATGATCAAGCGCAGTGCACGCGTGCGTGTGATTCGTCAAAACGTAGTGATTCACGATGGCGAACTCGACAGTCTGAAACGCTTCAAAGACGATGTAAAAGAAGTGAAACAAGGCTACGAATGCGGCATGATGCTGAAAAACTTCAATGAAATTACCGAAGGCGACCAATTGGAAGCCTACGAAGTCATCGAAGTGGCTCGTACCCTGTCATAATTGACGACAGCAAACAACGGCGGGCGTGCAACGTCCGCCGTTTTTCTTTGTCTGATCCCTTTTGTTGCATCTAAGGAGCGTCCTACTATGGCTCGCAAACATTTTTCCCGTTCCGACCGCGTTGCCGCCCAGCTACAGCGTGAACTTGCTGAATTGATTCGTACCGAAGTGAAAGATCCGCGTATGGGTCTGGTCACCATCACCGCTGTGGAAGTGACCCGCGACTATTCACACGCTAAGGTGTTTTACACGGTGATGAATGCCGATAATCTGGATGACACCCAAGACACCCTACAACGCGCAGCGGGCTTATTACGTAGCGGTGTGGCGCGTGCCATCAAAATGTTCTCGGTGCCCCAACTGCATTTTGTCTATGACACTTCCGTTGAACGCGGGATGCACTTGCATTCGTTGATTGAAAAAGTGGCACAGGATGATGCGCTGCTGCCTAAGAACGATGATGATGACAAGGCTGTTTCATGACCGACGCCGCCTCTGTTGATAAACCCGGCAAGCGGCCAGTTCATGGCGTGTTATTGCTCGATAAGCCGCTGTTGTTGTCGAGCAATAGCGCGTTGCAAAAAGCGCGCTGGCACTTTCACGCGCAAAAAGCGGGGCATACAGGTGTCCTCGATCCGATGGCGACGGGGCTATTGCCAGTCTGTTTTGGTGAAGCAACCAAGTTTTCTGCGTTTTTATTAGATGCCGACAAAGGCTATACCGCGACACTGCGATTAGGCCAAACGACGACCACCTTTGATACTGAAGGTGAAATTGTCAATGAACGTCCGGTTGAAGTCAGTCGGGCACAGTTAGAAGCGGTACTGGCGCAGTTTATCGGCCCCATTCAACAACTCCCCCCGATGTACTCGGCGTTAAAATTTCAGGGCAAAGCCTTGTACGAGTATGCGCGGCAGGGTATTGAGATTGAACGAAAAACCCGCGATGTGGTGATTCATCACATCACACTGTTGGCGTTTACCGATGATACGGTGGTGTTAGACGTTCAATGCAGTAAAGGCACTTATATTCGTAGTCTCGCCCATGATATTGGGCAGGCACTTGGCTGTGGCGCTCACTTAACCGCCTTACGCCGTACTCGCACCGCAGGGTTTGCGCTTGACCATGCTCTGACCTTAGAACAGTTGGCCGAGATTCCTTTCACAGAACGGCAGGCAGTTTTATTGCCGGTTGATGTGTTAGTACAACATTTTCCAGCACTAACGGCGACAGATGATGAAAAACATCGTTTAACACATGGTCAGCCTGTGCACAGTCCACAAAATAGTGCGATAATGCAAGACTTTCGTTTGTACGACACAAGCGGAATGTTTTTCGGTTTGGGACAGATTCGCGCCGATGGCCAGCTGTGGCCAAACCGATTGCTGGTCAATACCAGCACGGTAGGAGCATAGAGGGGTGATTGATTGCTCGCTATGCTTGTCTGAGCGCAAGCTCACTGATTATCTGGAGTGATAAAATGGCCATTTCCACGGCAAAAAAAGCAGAAATTGTTAAAGATTTCCAACGTGCAGCAGGTGATACCGGTTCTTCCGAAGTGCAAGTTGCACTGCTGACCGCTCGCATCAACGATTTGACACCTCACTTTAAAGCCAACAGCAAAGACCACCACAGCCGTCGTGGTTTGTTGAAAATGGTGAGCCGTCGCCGTAAATTGCTGGACTATCTGAAGCGTACAGATGCTGATGCTTACCGTAGCCTGATCACCCGCTTGGGTCTGCGTAAGTAATCGCTTGACCACTGGTTTGCTGATTTTGCGAACCTGTTTCGGTCTCTGCTGTCAATAACGGCGGCTTCCGTAAGGAAGCTGCCGTTGTTTTATGGTATTTTCTCAATGTGTACGACGGGATGAGCCTCTACCCTTGGGGTTGTATCCGACCCTAACGGTAGGGGTTCCCGTTGTCTTCCCAAGCAGTTACAACACCAATTTAGGAATCCTCTGTGTTTAATAAAATCACAAAATCTTTCCAGTATGGCCGTCACACGGTTACCTTTGAAACCGGTGAAATCGCACGCCAAGCCGGCGGTTCGGTCTTAGTGTCGATGGATGACACCGTTGTCTTAGTCGCAGTGACTGTTGCACCAGAAGTGAAACCAGGGCAAGACTTTTTCCCACTGACAGTGGACTACCTCGAACGCAGCTATGCCGCTGGCAAAATCCCCGGTGGCTTCTTCAAACGTGAAGGTAAGCAATCGGAAAAAGAAATTCTGACTAGCCGCCTGATCGACCGTCCAATTCGTCCTCTATTCCCCGAAGGTTTCTTTAACGACGTGCAAATTGTTGCCACCGTGATGTCGTTAAACCCAGAAGTGGATTCAGATATTCCAGCGATGTTGGGCGCCTCCGCGGCCCTGATGTTGGCAGGCGTACCATTTATGGGCCCAGTGGGTGCGGCACGGGTCGGTTATCTGAATGGCGAATATGTATTAAACCCAACCAAAGCTGAACTGAGCCAAAGCCAAATGGATTTGGTGGTAGCAGGGACAGAAGCCGCCGTGTTGATGGTGGAATCGGAAGCCCAAGAATTGCCAGAAGAGGTGATGTTGGGTGCGGTGGTATTTGGCCATGAGCAAATGCAAGCGGCCATTCGCGCCATCAATGAATTGGCCGACGAAGTCAATCCCGTGTTAGTCCCGTGGACTGCCCCTGCCAAAAACGAAGCTTTGATTCAACAAATTCGTGATTTAGCGGCGGCTGATATTGCGAATGCCTTCCGTATTCGGCAAAAACAAGCCCGCAGCCAAGCCTTAAACGAAGCATGGAGCAAAGTCAAAGCGGCGTTGATTAGCGAAGACACCGACACCTTGTTAGCCAACGAAATCAAGGGCATTTTCAAGAGCCTCGAAGGGGAAGTGGTACGGGGTCAAATTTTGGCTGGCGAACCACGGATTGATGGCCGCGATACGCGCACCGTACGTCCAATCAGCATCCGCACTAATGTCTTGCCACGCGCACACGGTTCGGTGTTGTTCACCCGTGGTGAAACACAGGCTTTGGTGGTTACCACATTGGGTACCAAAACCGATGAGCAAAAAATTGATGCCTTGTCGGGAGAGTATTCCGACCGCTTTATGCTGCATTACAACTTCCCGCCCTACTCCACCGGTGAAACAGGTCGCATGGGCCCGCCAAAACGCCGTGAAATTGGGCATGGCCGCCTAGCAAAACGCGCCTTGGTCGCTGTATTACCCAACGAAAACGAATTCGCCTACTCGATGCGTGTGGTGTCGGAAATCACCGAATCGAATGGTTCTTCGTCGATGGCATCGGTGTGTGGTGGCTGCTTGGCATTGATGAGCGCCGGCGTACCGCTGAAAGCGCATGTCGCAGGTATTGCGATGGGTTTGATTTTGGAAGAAAACCGCTTTGCCGTTCTGACCGATATTTTGGGTGATGAAGATCACCTCGGCGATATGGATTTCAAAGTGGCTGGCACTGCCTCGGGTATCACTGCATTGCAGATGGATATCAAAATTCAGGGCATCACCAAAGACATCATGCAAGCAGCGTTAGCACAAGCCAAAGATGGCCGTATGCACATCTTGGGTATCATGCAAAACGCAATGGAAGCACCACAGGAAATCTCCGACCACGCACCACGTTTATACGTGATGAAGATCAATCCTGATCGTATCCGTGAAGTGATTGGTAAAGGCGGCGAAACCATCCGCACTATCACCAAAGAAACCGGTACCGAAATCAGCATCGCTGAAGATGGCACCATCACCATCGCTTCCGTCAGTGCCGATGGCGCTGAGGCAGCGAAAAAATGGATTGGCCAACTGACCGCTGAAGTGGAAATTGGTAAAATCTACGAAGGTACTGTGGTTAAAATTTTGGATAAGAATGTCGGCGCGATTGTGTCGATTATTCCAGGCCGTGATGGTTTGGTTCACATCAGCCAAATCGCCAACGAACGTATTGCTAACGTCGGTGATTATCTGAAAGAAGGCCAAGTGGTACGCGTGAAAGTGTTGGAACAAGATGATCGCGGTCGTATCCGCCTGTCGATCAAAGAAGCGGCACGCGAAGAAGCTGCAGCAGCGCAAGCTACAGTGACCACCACAGCGGATGTCAGCGAAGCCCATAACGGTTAATTGATGTCACACTGTTAACAGCAAAAACGCCCACAACATCAGTGGGCGTTTTTTTATTTAGTTTTGCAAAGCGTCGCGATTAGTCGCGCAATAAATCATTGATGCTGGTCTTAGCACGTGTTTGTGCATCGACCTTTTTCACAATCACGGCACAATACAGACTGTGCGAACCATCTTTTGCCGGCAAGCTCCCCGACACCACCACCGAGCCAGCAGGAATACGGCCATAGCTGATCTCACCCGTTTCACGATCGAGAATTTTGGTACTTTGACCGATGTAAACACCCATCGAAATCACAGAACCTTCTTCCACAATCACACCCTCGACAATTTCCGAGCGAGCACCGATAAAGCAGTTATCTTCAATAATGGTTGGATTGGCTTGCAATGGCTCTAACACCCCACCAATACCAACACCGCCGGACAAATGCACATTTTTACCAATTTGTGCACAAGAACCCACCGTCGCCCATGTGTCCACCATGGTGTTTTCACCCACGTAAGCGCCGATATTGACGTACGAAGGCATTAAGACCACGCCTGGAGCAATAAAGGAACCGTGACGCGCAACCGCAGGCGGCACCACGCGGAAGCCCCCTTCACGGAAATCCTCCTTTGAGTAATCTTCAAATTTAGTTGGCACTTTATCGTAGTAACGTGTCGTGCCAGATTTCATCCGCTCGTTGTTGTGGGTACGGAAATACAATAACACGGCTTTTTTCACCCACTGGTGTACTTTCCATTCACCGTTGATTTTTTCCGCTACCCGCAATTTGCCATGGTCCAACTCATTGATGACTTGCGAAATAGCAGAGATTTGGTCATCAGAAGCAGTTTGTGGCGTCAATTCGTTACGATGTTCCCACATATGCTCAATCACCGTTTCTAATGGGTGATGGTGGCCGGGCGTGATATGAATGGCGACACTCATGGTCGTATCCTTTCTTAACAAATCAGAAAAAACGGTTGCACACCACCGTGCAACCGCAGAGGTTTATCACAAAGCTGTTTGCACAAAACGGCGGATACGCTCAGCAGCTTCGACACATTCAGCCAAGGGGGCAACCAAGGCAATACGGATAAAACCTTGACCTGGATTAGCACCCGCCGCATTGCTGCGCGCTAAGAAACTACCGGGGAGAACTGTGACATGCTCTTGTGCAA
The DNA here is from genome assembly GCF_054781915.1 of Aquaspirillum soli. NCBI lineage: Bacteria > Pseudomonadati > Pseudomonadota > Betaproteobacteria > Neisseriales > Aquaspirillaceae > Aquaspirillum > Aquaspirillum soli. Next base: position 99,863 of record NZ_BAAGTM010000008.1, read on the forward strand.
ACAAATCGCGGGCAAATGCCACATCATCCCCTGAAGGCACTCGCGCCCATAAGTAAAAACCAGCTTCGGGGAAATCTGTTTCTAATACTTCCGCCACAATCGGTGTAACAGCTTGGAATTTTTCACGATAGGCCGCACGATTGTTTTCAACATGTTGCTCGTCTTGCCATGCCGCCACGCTGGCCTTTTGTACCGTTGGGCTCATAGCAGCACCATGATAAGTACGATAGAGCAAAAAGGCTTTCAAATAAGCGGCATCGCCGGCAACAAAACCCGAGCGTAAGCCCGGTGCATTCGAGCGTTTTGATAAGCTGGTAAAACAGACTAAACGGCGGAAATCCGTCCGCCCCAGTTGTACCGCCGCTTGCAAGCCCCCTAAAGGCGGTTCTTGCTGCCAAATTTCGGAGTAACACTCATCCGAGGCAATCACAAAACCATAGCGATCTGATAAGGCAAATAATACTTCCCAATCGGCCAGTGTCATCACAGCACCAGTCGGATTACCGGGGGAACAGACAAAAACCAGTTGCGTCCGCTGCCATATTGCCTCAGAAACCTCCGACCAATCGGGTTGAAAACGCCGTTCTGGTTCGCAGTTTAAGTAAACAGGTTCCCCACCAGCTAACAGCGTTGCGCCTTCATAAATTTGATAAAAAGGATTCGGCAATAAAGCCACCGGTTTTTCACCTGAGGCCAACGGCTTGAACGCAATTTGCGTAAAAGAAAATAAAGCCTCGCGACTGCCGCATACCGGTAATATTTCTGTGGCAGGATTAGGGCGTGGAATAGCATAACGCGCTGCTAACCAATCAGCACATGTTGCCCGTAATTCATCACTGCCTTGGGTTGCAGGATATTGCGCCAAACCCGCTAGCCCATCAACCAACGCTTGCCGAATGCAATCGGGAGTAGGGTGTTTAGGTTCACCAATCGATAAGTTAATTGGTGTTCGCTCTGGATTGGGTGTGATACCAGCGAAAAGTTCGCGTAATTTTTGAAACGGATAAGGTTGCAATAAATCAAGCGCAGGATTCATGTCTGATGCAGCCCACTCATTAAAGTAAAGGGACGCATCTTACCCCAAATTGTGCTGTGCTTTGAGCCCAAAGCGCAGACAAAACACAAGAAAAACGGTGGACGAACATCGCCCACCGTTGCAATCTACTTCATCACCGCAACAATCAACGCCGCAAGCTAAACATTGGCCATGCAATTGCCGCTGCCACCAACCCTACACTGGCACAAATCACTATTAAATTAGCCCAATCAACCCAATACGCCATATCGGCCAAAGTGGCATGGGTTGATGCAGGCACTAGCCATAAGCTTAATACTGCAACCACAACAGCAACCATCGCTGTTGGCCGAATAGCAGCCCGCCATTGATACGCTTTCTGTTGTAGCGCTCGTCCATATACCAATGCCAACACCAAAAGCAATACCACGACAGCAGGCAAATACATCCACATCAGCTCGTATAAGATATTTAACGTCAACCAAATTTCATACATAATATTTCTCCTTTTCTGATTAAGTTAAACACGGCCTTTTAAAACTGATAAGTAAGCCGGTTTTAATAAACGATATTTCATTAACCAAGCCATCCAGCTGTCTTGCAATGGTTCAATCATTGGTAAAGAAGGTGTTAAATTGCCATCACCATCAAACTCAACTAATAAGGCAGCACCCTCCCTTAATAATAAAGGACATGAGGTGTAACCATCAAACTCAAGAGAAGGGGATTTACCCGCCATTACATCTAATAAGTTTTGTATGACAATTGGCGCACTTTTCTTAATCGTCGCAGCGGTTTTACCACGTGGTGTACCATTGATGTCACCTAAACCAAAAATATTTGGAAAACGTTTATGCTGTAATGTTTTTTTATCTACCTCCAACCATCCGCCTTTTGCCATCACCCCATCCGTACTGGCAAGCACGCTTTGCCGAATCACATCCGGCGCACTCATCGGTGGCACAACATGAATAAAATCATATTCTCGTTGTTCAACTTGACCATTAGGTAATAAAAAACTCGCCTTACGGGCCGCAATGTCAATCGCCGTTAACTGATTTTCAAAATGAACCGGAATATCCAGCGCTTGCCAACGTTTTAATACTTCATCGTTAATCACTTTTACGCTGAAAATATTTTTCAATGCAGAATAAAAGTCGATCTTTGATGCTTTACGGGTTCCAGCTTCACGTAACCGACTATCTAACATAAAGGTCATTTTCAATGGTGCTCCAGCGCATTTCAAAAAAGTATTAGGCAACGTCATAATAGCCTGACCACCTTTTTGCCGAAACTGATCCATCGCTTTCCATGTGGCTTCTGCTGCATCCGGACTGTAATAAACACTGCCTAGTCCATTATCACCAATGGCTTTAATATCCATTCCTTCAATGGCGCTATAGTTTAATTGCAGACCTGTGGCAATAATCATGTAGTCATAATCCACAGTTTTTCCTGACTCGATACGAACGCGATTTTTTTCTGGCTCAAACCCAACAACCATTTCCTGAATCCATTCCACACCAGATGGAATAAAATCACGATTGCGATCACGCACTTTGTCTTTTGACCATACTCCAGTTGCAACTAAGGTGTAACCAGGTTGATAGTTGTGTTCTTGTTTGCGATCAATAATCGTGATTTTTGCGCCGTCAAGTTCACGATGTAAGCGATTTGCTGCAGCCAAACCGCCTAGGCCACTGCCAACAATAACAATCTTTGCTTGAGTTTTTTGTTGAGTATTGGGAGATGTATCAGCCTGTACCGTGGATAACAAGGTACTTGACGCAGCGGCTGAAAGGGGCAGTAGAGTAGAACCCAATTTAAGAAATTGACGCCGACTGGGGTCAGGATGAGCTAAGCGCGATTCATCGGAAGTAGCAGCCATGTGTGTCTCCTTTGTCGTGACTGGTGGAAAGTATCACAGTCTTTTTTGTTTTTTATACCAAAATACATTATATTTACAGATATAAAGATTGTCTCTAACAATCGATGTTGCACAGCAACTTTAGAAACCTCATCGCCACCAGCAAAAGGAGTGCATTGTGCTAAAAACTGCTCACGACTTAGTTGAAATTGCTAAACAGCAAATCTGTGAAGTCGCACCACTTGAAGTGCAACCGTTATTGCACAGCTCAATGCGAATCATTGATGTTCGAGAACCAGACGAATATGCTGCAGGACACCTACCTGGTGCAGTCAATATTCCGCGAGGGATGTTGGAATTTAAAGTGAGTGGTGAAGCCGATTGGCAAAATCCAGAACAAGCCGTGTTGTTGTATTGTAAAACCAGTGGCCGTGCAGCACTTGCTACCTGCTCACTGCAAAGCTTAGGGTTTACACAAGTGCGCTCAATGGCAGGAGGATTCGATGCTTGGCAAGCAGCAGGCCTACCCATCGAAAAACCTGTACTACCGAAATTTGATTAACCATTTATTTCAGCAACGTTAGGAAAAACCATGTCGTTACCTCAATCTTATCCAGAATTATGTCGTGATGTTTCTGGTGTGTTGCGTACATTTACTAAAAATCAACCAGAAGCCATCGGTGCCTTTTATCAAATGGCAAAGGCGGCCGGAGCTGATGGTGTTTTAGATAAAAAGACCAAAGAGTTTGTTGCATTAGGGATTGCCATTGCAGCACGTTGTGATGACTGTATTGGCTTTCACGTCAAAGCACTGGTTGATTTGGGTGCAACACGACAAGAAATTGAAGAAGTATTAGCAACAGCTGTTTATATGGGCGGTGGCCCATCGTTGATGTATGCATCTCATGCGCTGAAGGCGTTTGAGCAGTTTACAGCAGCATAAGAAAAGCCCCGATTTTCGGGGCTTGATTATTTATTATTTTGTGTGGAGTTAAAAACAAAACCCCCTGCTACAAAATAGCAGGGGGTTTGATGTTGGGGGCTTGGCGGAGACCTACTTTCACACAGGGATCTGCACTATCATCGGCGCTGAGTCGTTTCACGGTCCTGTTCGGGAAGGGAAGGGGTGGTACCAACTCGCTATGGCCGCCAAGCAAAAAGGGTTTGA
>NZ_BAAGTM010000009.1:0-77383 GCF_054781915.1 Aquaspirillum soli
CCTTGCCCGCATTGGCGAGACCGCCGTCTCGCCAAGGGCGGCTGTAAATACGCCTGATGTTGGAAATGGGATCAACCATGCTCTCGTTTCACAATAAAGCCTTCGACTTCAGTCGAGGGTTATTTACGGACATTCCTGATTGCGAGACATCACCATACGGGTTAAACAGCAAACATGAGTTGGGGCGCGATATGATGAGACTAAAATTTTAACCTGTATTATCAAAGCATTTTATGCTTTTACTAACAAATCAATCAAGAATAGCGATTTATTGCTATTTTAATTTTTTTGTCGGATCCACCCTGAAAAATGCCGATGATTTACCTCTGTTGCCAAAAAACAGCGATAGCTAATACAGGCTAAAGGTTGTTGTGTTTTCCTCGGTTAGCAGATAATGCGGCCATAATTCCCCTGCTCGGTACCCCATCGCACATGATTGTTGCCCCTCGCCCTCGCTTTTTATCGCTTGCTTGGCGCGCACTACGCGCCATTGCGGTGATATCGGTCATGGCGGTGTTGCTATTGGTGGCGGTATGGCAGGGCTATGTCTTACCACAACTGCCAAACTGGAAAACCACCCTTGCCGCGCGACTGAGTCAAGAAACGGGCTATCGGGTAGAACTTGGCGAACTCAATGCACGTTGGTTGGGTTTACATCCACAAATCGAACTCAGTCGGGTGGTGATTACGCCACCAGATGACAATGCACCCCCTTTGCTATTCAACCGGCTGACCTTGGTACCAGCGTGGTCGAGCCTATGGCAATGGCGACCTAATTTCGCCAACATCGTTTTACATCAGCCCAAAGTGGATATTCGCCGCGATCCACAGGGACAGTTGAGCATTAACGGCATCACCCTGCAACCCGACGCTGAAAGCGATGGCCAACTCGGGCGCTGGTTATTACAGCAAGATCGGTTGGAGATTCGCGAAGCGTGGCTGCATTTCCGTGATGACCGAGTAGGGTTAAGCCCCATTACCTTAAGCCACGGCAACATCACCCTACAACGTGGTTGGTTGGGCCATGAATTAAGCCTCACCGCCACCCCACCCCGCGCTTGGTTACACACCTTTCGTGCCCGTTTGCAATGGCAAGGCGAAGACCCGCAACAGTGGCAGCAATGGCAAGGCGAAATGGAGATTGAGCTAGCAGGGGCGCGTTTTGCGCCGTGGGCGGCTTATCTGAAAGACATTTTGCACCGGCAAGAAGGCGAAGCAGCGGTCAAAATGAAACTGCAATTTGCCGAAGGCCGTATCACCGAATTAGATGCTAAAACCAGCATCAGCAATGGCCTGTTGCAATTTGCTCAACCCAGCAGCGAAACCCTGAGCGTGCCGAATGTCTCTGGTCATATTCGCTACCAACATCACACCCTCGGCACCATGCGTCTACAGGCTAACGACATCAGCGCCAGCACTTCCGCCGGTAAACTGTTTGAACGCGGCAAGATCGAAGGGGAATGGCAAACCGGCCCCCGTGGGCGGGGCAAACTGGCGATGACCGGGCTGACCTTGTCAGCCTTAAAACCGATCATTCGCCAACTGCCCCTCGACGATAACCTAGCTTGGCGCAGCCTCGACCCCAGCGGTTTTATTCAACAAGCGAAAATTGAATGGCAGGGTGATGTCTACCAGCCACAACGCTACCGCTTTCAAGGCACATTTAATGATCTTGGTTGGCAAGGCCAAGCCTCGCTACCCAGCGCACAAGGGCTCAGTGGTCAATTGGAGTTTTCGGAACGCGGCGGACGCATCCGGCTCAGAGGCCAACAAAACACCCAACTGCATCTGCCCGAGGTCTTTGCCCAAGCATGGTCATTACAACAGCTAGAAGGCGATCTGTCTTGGCAACGGCAGACGGCACAACACATTGCGGTGGAAGTGCATCAGCTACGTTTTGCCAACAGCGATTTAGCCGGCGAAGTCGAAGGTCGTTATGACTACCACAGCGGACGGGCAGGGGACATTCATTTAACCGGCCAACTGCACCGGCTACAAGCCTCACAAGTTGCGCGCTATCTGCCCTTGGTGTTGGATAGCGAAGTCCGTCGGTGGTTGGCACAAGCCCTGCCAAAGGGCGAAGCAAAAGCGGCGCAATTCCGTCTTATCGGTAATTTAGATCGATTTCCCTTTGCCGATGGGGGGGGTGAATTTAGCGTTGAGGGGCAGGCCGAAGGGGTGACTTTAGCCTTCGATCCCGCATGGCCAGCGATTGAAAATATCCAAGGCACGCTGTCTTTCCACAACGAGAAGCTGACCATCACCGCAAAACAGGCCTCGGTGAAGGGGGTGCAGGTGCATGAAGTGAGCGCCGAGATCCCCGATTTGGCCGCTGTAGGGGGTCACTTATTTTTAAGTGGGCGCGCCCAAGGCGAGACACAAAACTTCTTCCGTTTTCTTGCTGCCAGCCCACTGAATGCCATACTGGCCTCACTCCCCAGCCGCAGCCGCGCCGAGGGAACAGGCGAGCTACACCTTGCCTTGGATATCCCGTTTGCCGATGTCGAAAAAACCCAAGTCAAAGGCAGCTACCATTTTCAAGGCAATCGTTTACAACTGCTGGCTGATGTACCGCCGCTCGATCACGTCAAGGGTACGCTTTGGTTTGATCAACAGGGCTTGCGAATTGATGGCATCACATTACACGCCCTCGGTGGGCAAAGTGTTTTAACGGCACAACGCCGTCGGGATGGCAAATTGGCGTTTGATGTGCAAGGAGATGTCAATATCCGTGCGGTAGGTCAACGCTATTTACCAGCATGGTTACAGCCTTTGTTACAAGGGCAAACCCGCCATCACACCCAATTTATCATTCATGACGGCTTAGAAAGTTTCAGTGTCAACAGCGATTTACGCGGCATCGAAAGTCAGCTGCCCGCACCGTTGACCAAACCCCGCCTCGGTATCTTACCGTTTAGCCTCGACTGGCAACAAACGACAACACCGTCATCAGAGGTGGCGCTACAGGTCAAAATCGCCGAGCATTTTGCCGGTCAATGGGCATTACAAGGTGAACAGATTCGCGCCAGTACGCTGCATATCGGCCACAGCGAACGCCCTGTCTTACCACGCCAAGGCAGCGTGATTGATGTCAAAAGTGATGAAGCCAGTCTCGACAGCTGGTTAGCCTTACTCGCCCCGTTGGGACAACAAGATGACCGCAGCCATTTGAGTTATCCAATCGTATTAAATCTGGAAAGCCAACGCCTCAATTGGACAGATTACCAACTGAAGCAGGTCTATGTGCAAGCCAGTAGCCAGAATGGTAAAACATGGGACGGCAAATTTCAGGCAGCAGGCCTACAAGGTGGGTTTGTCTGGTGGCAAGGACAACCCAGCCGCTTAGAGCTGCGATTGCCTGAATTAAAATTGCCCTTGGAAAAATACCGTACTTCCACCGGCCACGCCGCCGCAACCCTCGATCAACGCCCACTACAGCAGTGGCCGTTATTAGAATTACAGGTGGGTAAGTTGCAATATCGTGGACGGCAGCTTGGGCAAATGCAGCTCAACGGCCGGCCCAGTGAGCGCGGGTGGGAGATTCAGAAACTGAGTTTGCTTAACCAAGATGGTCGCCTCGCGGCCTCCGGCTATCTACAACAAGAACCAGCCCTGACTTGGTTAGAAGTCGAAACCGATAGCAAACAACTTGGTGGGTTTATCCAACGTCTTTCTGGCAGCCAAGCCATGCGGCAAGGCCAAGGTCATTTACAGGGTCGTGTACAATGGCAGGGAAAATTAGCCGATTTTCAAACTGCAGCCTTAAATGGCACTTTGGCGTTTCGTGCCGAAAATGGGCATTTTGCTAAACTGGATCCGGGGCCCGCAAAATTATTGGGGGTGCTGAGTTTACAATCGCTATCGCGCCGCCTACGGTTAGATTTCCGTGATTTGGTTGGCGAGGGTTTTGCTTTTGATAGCGTTACCGGCAATATCAAAATTGAGAATGGTATTTTTCATAGCCAAAATGTGTTGATTCAAGCACCAGCCGCCGAAGTGAGGTTGCAGGGCAATGTCGATTTAGTACAAGAACAACAAACCTTGCGGGTACAAGTTGAACCACGCATTGCAGAAAGTTTGGCGATTGCCACGGGCGCAGTTTTACTTAACCCCGCCATTGGCATCGCTGCATTAGCGGCACAAAAAGTGCTGCAAGATCCGGTCAGCAAGTTAATGACTTTGGAGTATCAAGTCACAGGGTCGTTACAAGAGCCCACTATTCAAGCCATCACACCACGAGACAAACCACAACCATGACAAAAAATTGGACTGCTGCCGTGATACAGATGGTATCTGGCACCGACATCCCCACCAACTTAGCCCGCGCCCGCCATTGGGTTGCCAATGCGGCGGCCCAAGGGGCACAACTGGTTGTTCTACCTGAATACTTTGCCATCATGGGGCACAGTGACAAAGATAAAGTGGCCCAGCGGGAACGCTTTGGTGAGGGCCCTATTCAAGCGGCCTTGCAGCAAATGGCACAACAGCATCAAATTTGGTTAATCGGTGGCACCTTACCTCTCGATGCCGGCAATGACGAAAAAGTGTGGAACACCACCTTGATGTTTAACCCAGCCGGAGAATGCTGCACCCGCTATGACAAAGTGCATTTATTTGGTTTTAGTGGTTTAGGCGAGCGTTACGCCGAGGCCGACACTATCGAGCCAGGCACAGCGCGGGTGGTTGCAGATACCCCCTTTGGCCGCTTGGGTCTGTCGGTATGCTACGACTTACGTTTCCCAGAGTTATTCCGTGGCATGGGCGAAGTCGATGCAATCATCCTACCCGCCGCCTTTACCGCCACCACCGGACAAGCACATTGGGAACCCTTATTGCGTGCCCGTGCCATTGAAAACCAATGTTATGTTTTGGCCTCAGCCCAAGGGGGTGAGCATGAGAATGGCCGTAAAACACACGGCCATAGCATGATTATCGACCCGTGGGGACGAATTCTCGGTGAGTTACCACAAGGGGAAGGCGTAGTCATAGCAGAAATCAACCCCAGCCTCACCGAATCGGTGCGGACACGCTTGCCTGCCCTTCGCCACCGTATTTTTTAATTTAGGACAACCAGACCATGACCCACCTCTTTGCCGAAGCCGAACAGCGGTTACTTGTGCCTGCTGGCTTAAATGAACAAGCCTTACAACAGGTGTTTTCTCGTTTACACAGTCATGCCATTGACGATGCCGACTTATATTTCCAATTTACCCGCAGCGAAGGCTGGAGCTTGGAAGAAGGTATTGTGAAATCGGGTAGCCATAGTATTGACCAAGGTGTGGGCGTGCGGGCGATTTGTGGAGATAAAACGGCTTTTGCCTATTCAGATGATATTAGCCTGCCAGCGTTACTGGCCGCCGCCGACACCACCCGCGCCATTGCCCAAGTCGGTCAATCGCAACAAATTGGTTTAAGCCAACGCGCCCAAGGCCATCAACTCTACGCCGGCATCGACCCCATCCCCAGCCTTGATTCTGCCGCCAAAATTGCCTTATTAGAAAAAGTAGAACAATTGGCTCGCGCACAAGATCCACGGGTTAAACAAGTGATGGCCGGTTTAGCGGCAGAATATGATGTGGTGTATTTAGCGCGCTTAGATGGCACCCGCGCGGCAGATGTTCGCCCCTTAGTCCGTCTGTCGGTGATGGTGATTGTGGAACAAGATGGCCGCCGTGAGCAGGGCAGTGCCGGCGGCGGCGGTCGTTTTGATTTTGCTCACTTCACCGAAGCACGTTTACTCGATTATGTGCAAAAAGCTGTTCAACAAGCTTTGATTAACCTAGAAGCGCGCCCTGCACCTGCCGGTGCGATGACGGTGGTACTAGGGCATGGGTGGCCGGGGATTTTATTGCATGAAGCGATTGGTCATGGCTTGGAAGGCGACTTTAACCGCAAGGGCAGTTCGGCGTTCTCGGGCAAAATTGGTGAACGGGTTGCCGCCCCTGGGGTAACGGTAATTGATGATGGCACGTTAGCAGATCGGCGCGGTTCGTTGAATATCGACGATGAGGGTACCCCGACACAACGCACGGTGTTAATTGAGGACGGGATTCTCAAAGGCTATATGCAAGACCGCATGAACGCACGCTTAATGGGCATGGCCCCCACGGGTAATGGTCGCCGCGAATCGTATGCACATTTACCGATGCCACGCATGACCAACACCTACATGCTCAATGGTCAACACGATGCACAAGAGATTATTGCCTCGGTCAAAGATGGCTTATATGCCGTCAATTTTGGCGGCGGGCAAGTGGACATTACCAGCGGTAAATTTGTGTTTTCTGCCAGCGAAGCATGGCGAATTGAAAACGGCAAACTGACCTATCCAGTCAAAGGCGCCAGCTTAATTGGCAATGGCCCCGAGGTATTGAATTATGTGTCGATGGTGGGCAATGACATGGCGCTTGACCCAGGCGTGGGCACCTGTGGCAAAGAAGGACAGAGTGTGCCGGTGGGCGTAGGACAACCCACATTGCGCATCGATGGCGGTTTAACCGTCGGTGGCACCCACACCTAAAAAAACAATCGTTTTAATTTTGTCGGCGCTGTGTTAAAAGCGTGTTTTGCCATTATGTGATGGTCTTGTTAAAAAGCCGTTGATTCATGACTGACTCTAGCTATTCTTTTTACGCCTCGGATGCCGCACTCGAACCTGTGCGGCAAGACACTGCAACTCGCATCTTAGATGTGGCAGAGCGCTTGTTTGTTGAACACGGCTTTGAGGCCACCAGCCTGCGGATGATTACGCAACAGGCCGAGGTCAACTTGGCGGCGGTGAATTACCACTTCGGTTCTAAAGATGCCCTGTTACAACAGGCAGTCATCCGCCGCCTTGCACCGTGGAGCCAAGCCTGTGTCACCGAGTTAGACGCGCTTGAAGCGTTGGAAGAGGCGTTGACCGTAGAACGCTTGGTGATGGCTTTTATCTTGCCATCGCTGGCGATGTCACGCGACCCCAGTCGGGGTGGAGCGATTTTTGTCCGTTTGTTATCGCGGACTTTTATCGAAAACCACAAGCTACTGCGCGAAGCAATTTCGGTGCAACACAGCGAATTTGTCAGCCGTTATAGCCGCGCTTTTGCCAAGGTATTGCCACATTTATCGGCAGATGAATTGGCATGGCGCTTACATTTCAGTTTTAGTTTGATGTTTAACGCCTTTGCCGGGAACGATGTGTTAAAGATTTTCCTCAAACGGCAAGGTGCAGTGACGGCGCGAGAACCAGAATTGGTGGCGAAACACTTGGTACCCTATGTGGTCGCAGGTCTATTAGCCCCCCCTTCTGACATCACGTTTACGTCACAGAGCCTAAGCTAATCTACAAACTGCCTTTTCTCTGTCTGTGAGGTCAATATGAGTGATACCCCACTTCCCTCTTTATTAGACTGGTCTGGCCCGCATGGTGTGTTGGCATTGCGCCTTGAAGCCGATAGCCACAGTGTCAATGCCCACGGTCGAGTGCAAGCAGGGTGGTTGATTGCACGGATGGAACAGGCGGCGGTATTGATTGCCGAACGATTGACCCTTGGTGGAGTTACCACGGTCGCCATCAACACCTGTCAATTTAACACACCGCTATTTCGCGGTGATGTGTTGAGCTTATATGTAGAACGGCTGCGGGTTGGGCAGCACTCACTGACTTTGAAAGTCAGTGCCAATGTCCATCGGTTGCATGAGGTGTTGCCGGTGACGGAATTGGTGTTGACGCTGGTGGCGATTGATGAACACGGCCACAGTCGCCTCATCCCCCCGCCACAGGCGTGAATGTTCAATCAAATATAAGGCCGCTGGCGGAGCCACTTGGTGGCGATGTATTTCACGCCAGCCCGCACCGGTGCACCGGCATGGAGTGCGCGCCGGTCGGAACGGCCCTGTTCATCGACATTGCTAAAATACAATGCACGTCCAGTACGAGGCCGCACCGATAAGCCCAACTCAGGAAACTCAGTAGCGCCACCCTCATCCACTTCATTGAGATATAACACCAATGTGGCCACACGTTGCCCACCGTGCCCTAAACGCGCAGCAATGGCAGGGTTGTTAACGTCAAACCAATCATAATGTGCCTTGTACTCACCGCCAGGGGTATAGCGCAATACTTGAATGCCTTCGCCATGTTCGACCGGCCAATCGACCAACGCCGCCAACCGCTGTTCAATGGTCGCCAACAATGGACTTTCACCCCGCTGAAAACCGGCACCATCGCTGCGGCGTTCTGGATGCAACACCGGCTGACCATCATCCCCCACCACCGTCGCACGGGTTAATTTGCTTTCACCCGCACTAATCAGCTCACGGCATTCATCTGCTGTTAGCACATTGTCGAAGACAATCACTTCTGGGCTTTTTAGGTGTAGGGCAATTTGAATTTCATGCCCAGCAATTGACACGCTATTCCCGCTCACCGCCGGTTTCGGTGCAATCAGGGTATTGATATCACTGCTGGCAGCATGGAGGGGCGCTTCGGCGGCGGCGAATAGTTTGACGATAATCGCGTGATCGAGCCCTCCTTTTTCTTTCATATCACGCCATAGATCGGCTGCAAGGCAACCCCGTTGCAAATTATGGCGCAGCCAGTCTAGCCATTGTTGGTACGGTAATAATTCATTCATAGAATCTCCGCAAGGAAACCCCTGACTTGAGTCAGGGGAGGAATTGCGGGTGCGCAAAGCGCACCCTGTGGTATAAACTGTGACGCATGGTCGATGTCGTCACAAAACGTAATTACTTCTATCAAACGGCCTACCATGTGATCTGGTGCCCGAAGTATCGGCGCGACGTACTGATTGGAGCGGTGGCATCAGCGCCGAAACTATCCGCCGCTACATTGAGCGTTGCGAGCATGTCACCAAGAGGCGATGAGCGATGATGCGCACGGCGTCGATTCGGCTTGATACGACGGCGGAACACGCGGGCCGTCTTGCAGCACTTCAAGTGGCCTATGCGGACGCCTGCAACCGTCTTGTTCCCATCGTACGCGAGCGCCGTCTGTACAACCGCGAATGCAAGTCGAAATCTTGCCCGCATTGGCGAGACCGCCGTCTCGCCAAGGGCGGCTGTAAATACGCCTGATGTTGGAAATGGGATCAACCATGCTCTCGTTTCACAATAAAGCCTGCGACTTCAGTCGCGGGTTATTTACGTGATCTGTCACTTTCAGCGGGCCCGCGCCGCATTATCCATTCTGACATCGTATCTTTTAACTGAACAACTGCACCAGCCAATCGAAAAAGGGACGACATTGATGCCCACCACACACCACCCACACGGCAGTAAAGCCCATCAACATCCCCACCACCACCTTCTCACCGACGCCCCCCGTTACCACGGTGACTGGCGAGCGAAAGCGTTGCCGCCAAGGCCATAATAGGGGAATGCCGGAGGGCGTGACAAAATCAGCAGCCAAGTGCGATAAATAACCCAAGGCCAACCCCGTCGCCCAGCCCGGTGGCGTGTTGAGGTAATACAATAAGAACCACAGCCCAACAATGATAATAAGCAAGGAATGCGTAAAACCACGATGGCCAAACAGCTTCGAGATTGGCACAGAAAGAATCTTTACCCGCCGTCCCAAAGTAGAGTGAGGATGATCAATATCCGGCAACATGCAGCCGATCAGCACCGCCAAAATATCCAGCGATTCCAAACCAATCCATCCTGCTTTCACACTGACAATCGCAGTCAGTGCACCCACAGTTAAATGCGAAGAAAACTGCATCGTTAAGCAACCAATTCACGCAATAATTCTTTTAATCTCACTACCCGCATGGCGACATCAGGCAGCGCCACTTCCACTTTTAACTTGTCCTGTCCCAACAATTTGTAATGCCGTTTACTTTGTATCAGCTGGATAATCTTGATCGGCTCAACCGTGGTGGTTTTGTCAAAAATCAACGTCATCCCTTCTGCCGTTGCCACACATTTTTTAATCCCGATCGCGTGGGCAAGCAAGCGCAAGCGATGACTGTCGAGCAAGGTTTTCACCGGCGAGGGTAACAAACCAAAACGGTCGATCAATTCTTCTTGTAGCTGATCAATCTCTTGTTCAGCATCGGCACACGCCATCCGCTTATACAACACCAAGCGTTCGTGTACATCAGGACAATAATCCTCTGGCAATAAGGCCGGTGCGGCCAAGTGAATTTCAGTGTGAATACCCAAAGGTTGGTCAAGATCGGGTTCTTTACCTTGTTGTAAAGCACGCACCGCTTGTTTCAGCATATCGGTATATAAGCTAAAACCCACCTCTTGCATTTCGCCCGACTGTCCCTCGCCTAACACCTCACCTGCACCACGAATTTCTAAATCGTGCATCGCCAACGCAAAGCCCGCCCCCAAGTCCTCCATCGCCTGAATCGCCTCCAAACGCTTTTGGGCGTCGCGGGTTAGGTGATCGGGGGTGAGCAAATAGGCGTAGGCCTGATGGTGAGAACGGCCAACACGCCCGCGTAATTGATGCAGCTGAGCCAAGCCAAATTTATCAGCGCGGTGAATAAGAATCGTATTGGCATTCGGAATATCAATCCCTGTTTCAATGATGGTTGAACACAACAGCACATTAAAACGCTGCTGGGTAAAATCGCGCATCACCTGTTCCAACTCGCGCTCACGCATTTGACCGTGGGCAATTTCTATCCGCGCCTCGGGAAGTAGCTCAACCAAACGCTGCCGCATATTGTCGATGCTATCGACCTCGTTGTAGAGGAAAAACACCTGACCGCCGCGTTTTAACTCACGCAACACCGCCTCCCGAATCACCCCAGGTGCGGTTGGACTGACAAAGGTTTTCACTGCCAACCGGCGGTTGGGCGCGGTGGCAATCACGGAAAAGTCGCGCAATCCTTCTAAACTCATGGCCAAGGTGCGCGGAATAGGTGTAGCCGTCAGCGTCAGAACGTCAACGTCAGTCCGTAGGCGTTTCAGTTGTTCTTTATGGCGAACCCCAAAACGGTGTTCCTCATCAATAATCACCAATCCCAAACGAGCAAAGTCAACATCAGGCTGTAATAAGCGGTGGGTGCCAATCACAATATCCACCGTTCCTTCTTTGATGCCAGCCAGCGCTGTTTTCAGTTCTTTGGCACTGCGAAAACGCGATAACTCGGCAATTTTGACTGGCCAATCGGCGAAGCGGTCGCTGAAATTTTGATAATGCTGTTCTGCCAATAACGTGGTGGGGACCAATACGGCCACCTGCTTGCCCCCCATCACCGCGACAAAAGCCGCCCGCAAAGCCACTTCGGTTTTACCAAAACCCACATCACCGCACACCAAACGATCCATCGGTTTACCCGAGGTCATATCGCTTAACACGGCTTGAATAGCGGCGGCTTGATCGGCGGTTTCTTCAAAACCAAAACTCTCGGCAAACGCATCATAGTCATGGCTATCCAACGCAAAGGCATGGCCGCGCCGCGCTGCGCGTTGGGCATATAAGTTGAGCAATTCAGCTGCAGTATCCCGAACTTTTTCGGCAGCACGCTTACGCGCTTTTTCCCATTGTGTTGAACCCAAGCGAGTCAAAGCGATTTTGTCGCTGGCCATGCCGGCATAACGGGAAATGCAATTTAAGTGCGACACAGGGACATAGAGCTTGGCACCATCGGCATATTCCAACACCATCAACTCGCTTGGCCCATCGCCTAAATCCATGCTGACCAGTCCTTGGTATAAACCAATGCCGTGTTCTTCATGTACCACCGGATCACCAGCGCGAATTTCGGCTAAATCGCGCAACACCGTATCAGGATTATGGCTTTTGCGACGACGGCGACTGAGGCTGCTGCGTTGGTGTTGATAGAGTTCAAATTCGGTGACAAAGGCAATATGGTTTTCATGGTCAATAAAACCGCTGGTCAGTTGTCCTGCCACCAAGATCAAACCGGCGGCGTGCGTCATCGCGGCAGCGACATCATCGACCCATGCCGCTTGCCAGCCATAATCACGCAAAAACTGATTTAAGGTTTCACGGCGACCGACGCTCTCGGCCACTAAACACACCCGACCAGTAAACTGTTGGGTAAATTGTTCAAGCAGCGCAAAGGGGGTGTCGCTGCGGCGTTGGATATGCAAGGGCGGCAAAGGGGCAAGGGTGGGTTGCCATTCACCTTCTTGTGGCAAGCGCCAGCAAGGATAGGCTTTCAAGGCCGCCATCAAAGCATCCGGACGCAGATAGAGTGCATCAGGTGGCAATCCGGGGCGAGCAGGGTCGCTACCAATCATGTTGTAGCGCGATACGATGTCTTGCCATGCCTGTTCTGCGGCAGGCAGGGTGTGATGGTGTAGGACACACGCGGCTTGTGGACCGAGATAATCGAAAATTGTGGCGGTTTGTTCAAAGAATAATGGTAGCCAGTATTCAATCCCTGCCGGCAATATCCCATTAGAGACATCTTTATACAAACGACAACGCGAGGGATCCCCCTCAAATTGTTCACGCCAACGACTGCGAAAAGCCGTAATTGCCGCCTCATCAGACGGAAATTCACGCGCAGGCAACAGTTGAATCTGGGTGACCTGATCGAGGGTACGCTGGCTATCGACATCAAATGTCCGCAAGCCATCGATTTCATCGTCCATCAAATCAATCCGATACGGCAAACTGGCCCCCATCGGAAACAGGTCGATAAGCCCACCACGAATCGAAAACTCGCCGGGAGCATATACCTGTGTCACATGCTGATACCCCGCCAACACCAAATCAGCCCGCAAGCGCTCGGTATCCAGTCGTTGTTTTTCCGACAGCATAAAACTGCGCCCAGCGAGATAATCCAGCGGTGCTAGACGTTGCATGGTAGTGGCGACCGGCAACAGCAACACATCTACCAGCCCTTGGCGTAACCGCCACAAAGTCGCCAGCCGTTCACTGACCAAATCCGCATGGGGTGAAAAATGATCGTAGGGCAACGTTTCCCAATCGGGGAAAACCGCGACGCGTAACTGTGGGGCAAAAAAGCTGATTTCCTCTGCCAACCGCGTGCTATCACGCGCCTGCTCAGTCAACACCAATAAAGGTTGTTTTGCTAAAGCGGCCAACTGTGTCAGACAACGACTATCCGCACCAGCTGGGAAAAAAGGCAAGGTGTGTTTTTCGCCACGACGAGGGAGAGAGAGCAAGCGCAGAGCAGACATAAATCAGCAAATGTTAAAAATAAAGAAGGGATTATAACGGCCATCGCTTTATTGCTGCATTGCAACTAAAGCTAAAAATTAAATTTCTCTATTTCACAAATCAGGTTTTCGTTTTACATTGCAGACTTTCGTTATGCGACTTATTTTGTTTTGGATGTTTAATGCTAATCGGATGCAACAAAAACTGCGTCAAACTGACGCATCAATGTTGCGATCAGGTGTTAGAGTACAATCCATCACTGACTATTTGTTGTTAGCCAAACCAGACGTTTGAGGGGAGACATGAATGGCGTGGCTTATGCCGTTCTTGCTGTTATTGAGCCTAGCGCTTAGCGCAGCGTGCATCTATTTGCTTTACCGTGTTCGGCGGTTGGAGCGCATACGCTATCGTTTTAACAGTGTGTTGCAACACAGCCCCAATCCAGTTTTTGTCAAAGATATTGCTGGTCGTTACTTACATGTCAGCCATAGTTTTGCAGAATTGCTAAATAAAAAAGAAAATGAGTTAATTGGCAAAGAAGCTTTAGATTGTCTACCAGAAAATCAAGGTTTTGAAGAATTACAAAAACTTGACGATATCATTTTCCGTACCGGACAGCCCTGCCATATCGAGACAAAGCTGAATCATGGTGTAGATCAACGTTTTATTATTGCCACCAAATTTCCGCTTTACTCTGCTGATGGCATTCTCAATGCCATTGGTTGTATTGCCACCGATGTGACCGCCCAACGTGAAAATGAACTCCGGCTCAACGAAGCCGAGGAACAATATCGGGCGCTCGCTGAACAAAAATTAGTGGGCGTGTTTATCCAACAACATGGTGCAATTGTCTATATCAATCAACGACTCGCTGATTTGATGGACTACAGTATTGACGAACTCTTGGGTCAGTCGCTTGATGAATGTCTGATCGACAGCGAAATCGAACGGATTCGTCAACAAGCGGCATACCGCATCGAAAATCAAGTCGAACACCACCGTTTCACCACCACGTTGCGCTGCCGTGATAACCGCCCGTTGCCGGTCGAAATTCACAGTCGATTGTTTGACTATCATGGGCAATCTGCCTTTATTGGTGTGGTACTCGATATCTCCGAGCGGCTGGCCACGGAAACTAAATTAAAACTGGCTTCCACCGTATTTGAGAATTCATCGGAAGGTATTTTGCTGACCGACCACGAGGCCAGAATTATTGCCGTCAATGCCGCTTTTTCGCGCATCACAGGCTATAGCGAAGCTGAAGCCGTCGGCAGGCGCTCACGAATGTTCCGTGTTGACCACATGGGTCATGCAGTGAATGCCCAGATGATGCGGGCGTTGGATGAATGTGGTTTATGGCAAGGCGAATTTCTCGACCGGCGTAAAGATGGCGACCTATATCCGGTGTGGCTGTCAATTAGCGCAGTCAGCGATGACACTGGTGCAGTTCAGCATTATGTCTGTGTATTTTCTGACATCACTAAGCGCAAAGTCGCTGAAGACAGGCTACAGTTCCTCGCCAGCCACGACCCGCTGACTCGACTACCCAATCGGGTCAACTTTATCGAAAGACTCACTAAAGCTGTCGATCATGCACGCGAGAATAACAGCCAGCTGGCCGTGATGTTTATCGACCTCGACCGTTTTAAGCTGATCAATGATTCCTTTGGTCATCCGGCAGGGGACGATTTACTGCGCGTGATTTCCGCACGACTGAAATATGCGGTGGGGAATGAGGCTTTTCTGGGACGTTTTGATGGTGATGAATTTACGGTGATTTTCGAGGGGGATTGCCACAAAGACGCCATCACCGCGATAGCGGATCGTTTACTGACCGAGTTAGCACAGCCATTAAAGTTAGAAGAACATGAGCTATTTGTGACCGGCTCTATCGGTATTGCCATCTTCCCAAGCGATGGCAATGATGCCATGTCGTTACTGAAAAATGCAGATACGGCCATGTATCGCGCAAAAGAAGCAGGCAAAAATACGTATGAGTTTTTTGCCGCCACCATGAATGAACAAGCTTTTGAACGCTTGCTCATGGAAAATGGTTTGCGTTTGGCATTAGAACGGCAAGAGTTCCGTTTGGTGTATCAACCACAGGTGAATCCGTTTACCGATAAAGTTCAAGCAGTTGAGGCGTTGTTACGCTGGTATAACCCAGAAATTGGGATGGTATCACCCGCTCAATTTATCCCGATTGCCGAGGAATCTGGCCTCATCCGCCCAATTGGTGAATGGGTGATGGCAGAAGCCTGCCGACAGTTGGCACGTTGGGATGCCGAGGGAGTGGAGGTGCCTCGCGTGGCGGTTAACCTATCACCAAGGCAATTTATGGACAGCCGCTTGTTAGATAAAGTGGTCACTGCATTTACAGCAGCAGGTATTTCACCACAGCGCTTAGAACTGGAAGTGACAGAATCAACCTTGATGCAAGATCCTGCGGAGGCAATTCAGGTATTAAACCAGCTAAAATCGTTGGGGGTGATGCTGGCCATTGACGATTTTGGTACCGGTTATTCTTCTCTGTCGAACTTGAAGCGGTTTCCTTTGGATTGCCTGAAAATCGACCGTTCTTTTATCGAAGGGATCCCAGACGATGGCGATAATGTGGCAATTACTGAAGCAATTATGGCGATGGCGAAGAAACTGCGCTTGTTTGTCGTAGCCGAAGGCGTCGAAACCAGCGAACAACGGTTGTTTTTGAAACGCTGTGGTTGTGAGTTAATACAGGGCTATTTTTACAGCAAACCCCTACCGCCTGAACAACTGGCAGACTTCGTGAGCGAACGTGAGCAAAATGTTGTGCTGAATATTGATTAGAGAAGTTGCAGCACAGCTTTGGTACGTCGCCCCTTGTGCGAATCAAAGATTCACACATAAGGGGTGACATACCCTACTCATCTTCTGTATCCATCATCGAGTGGTAGGATACCGTGGTTTGCACGTCTATTTCAAAAACAAGAATAACTTCTACTTTCCGTGGGAACTACAAATCTGGGACATCGCAGATATGCAAAGCAACATCGACAATCACGAAAAATTCAAACGAAATTTTTTGTGATCTCACACAACAATCAAGCTAATCGGGCAGACCTACGAGTCTGCCCTTATGCTTTTTGCTGAATCGGGAAGAATTACAACGTATCCATCAATGCTCGGGCTTCTGCCTTACGAGCTTCGTCCCCTTCAGCCAACACTTCTTCCAGAATTTCCCGCGCACCTTCGCTATCTCCCATCTCGATATAAACACGCGCTAAATCAAGCTTGGTGCTAATCGGATCACCAATATCCAACTCCTCCGGTTCTTGCTGCGCTTTCTCTTCCGGCGTGGTTAAGCTGAGACTATCTTCATCCTTAACCGGTGGTGGCGGGGGTGGCGGTTCGGCCAGAATATCGTCGATGGCAAAGTCAAAATCGAGGATCGGGTTTTCTACCTCAGGCTTAGGCGGTTCGGCCACTGGCGCAGGTACTGCTTCTGGCTCAGGTTCAACTACCTCGTCATCAGGAATCACCTCTGGTTCAGGCGCAGGCGCCGGTGTTGGTACTGGTGTACCAGACAAATCTTCGGCAAACATCGCCATCATGGCATCAATTTCTGCGTCTTCTGCCGTTGGCGTTAGCGCAGGCGGCGGGACAGCTTCAGTTAAAACTGCCGGCGCAGGAACCACTTCTTCTAAATCGTCTAGCAAAGCTTCCATTTCCAACTCAGGAATTGCATCGGCTGGGCTCGGTGCAGGAGGAATAGCCGCGCTGACCGGTGGAGATGCGGGTTGACCGGGGATGGCCAACATGTCGAAATCTTCTGTGAACTCTAACAGTGCGCCGGGCGGTGGCGTTGGCGCAGCCGCAGGTGGCGGTGTGTCTGTTTCAGACACCACCGCCTCCAACAGCGGCTCAGCCACGATTTGAGACATTTCAGGTGGCTCTGGTTCAACTGCAACCGGCTCAGGTAAAGGTTCCGGCTCTGGCTCAATCACCGGCTCAGGTGGCAGCGGTGGTGCAGTAGCAATCACCTCATCAACAGCCGCCAATTCTTCCGTTTTTTGCTCTTGCCGGCGACGCCAATAGAATAGGCCCCCTAACACGGCGGCTAGACCAGCTGCCCCACCTGCCGCCCACGGCCAAATGGGTTCTTCTTCTGGCTCGGGTGTCGCTGCTTTTTCAACGGGAGCAGGTTTGGTGGCAGCCGGAGCAGCTTGTTCTGTGGCAGGCGCTTGGGCCGGATCGGGCTTACCTTCACTGCGGTTTTGCTGTTCAGCCAGTGCCTTATTTTTCAGCTCTAACAAGGCTTTCATATCGCTGACATTTTTTTCCAGCTCTTTGATACGATCATTTGCCTCGTCTATCGCTTTATCACGCGCAACCAATTCTTCTTCTAAGACTTGCACTTTTTTCTGTGCATTGGCTAACGCTTTCTCATCAGCACGAGATAAACGTAAGACATCCCGCCCTGCATCAGCACTCGGTGCCGCAGTTTCAGGCGTTTGCGCGACAATACGACCTTTAGTAGTGTCTGGTGCGCGCTGTTGTCCGGTTTGTTGCGACGCCATATCCGCTACACGGCCACGATAAGCACGCCAGTTGGCAACCTGTGCCTGTACCTCGCGATGCGCTTCAGCAGGCGGCGTTTTGGCCAATTCATTTTTTGGAGGGACGTTTAATGTTTTGCCGGCAATCACGATGTTCATATTGCCAGCAAAAGCACGGGGATTAGTTTCATACAACCCGACCATCACCTGTTCCAAACTCACGCCACTTGGCTTTACTTTACTGGCAATACCAGACAACGTATCACCGGTGCGAACAGGATAGGTTTTACCATTGGCCAATGGACCAGCGGCCTCTTCTTTGGCAATGGTCTTTTCTGAGGGGGTAGCAGGGCCACCGATAAGACCGGTTAGCGCCTGTGAACGAGTTTTCCCTGCTGTTTCAATATCCAATAACACTGAAACATAAGCACTACGAGCAGGCGTCGGCGAGGCCAAACGCACCACCGCTTTACCATCTGCTTTTTTCTCGACTGAGATCACCGCATCACGGAGAAATTCGGGATAGGGCAAGCGGTTACGTTTAAATTGATCAGCCGAGGCAATACGAATTTTTAAGTCGTTGGCTGCAACATCGCTCACTTCTAATTCAGCCCGAAATGGCTGACCCAAGCCAGAAGTAATCCGCAAGGCACCCAGCTCGGCAGCCATAGCCGGTGCGGCAGACAGCAATAAAGAAGTCGCCAGCACATTTCGTCGGAAAGTCGGGGAAAAGTTCACAGCCCACCTTTTTCTTATTGCGTAGAATTTTTTATGGTCCTGAATAGCCACGCTACCCAAGCCGTAAACTGACACAAGCTATCAAGTGTGTCGTGATTTTACGGGTGTCGCAATATTTTACTGTCCTGTTGCCAGCAGTTCTAGCACAGGTTTTGCAACCGCAACCCGCACATTATCGGCACACAACCAGAAATTCAACAGCGATTTTTGCGTTTCTGCGCGATTGATACGGGCAATAGTCAAGGTATCTTGGCCAGTCACCGACATTGGATTCGCATCTGCTAAGGCTTCCTCTGCCAAGACGACACACCCTGCGGCCCGCCACCATTCGCATAACACCTCGATATCCACAGGCATTTCTGTTTCTATTTCAACATTTAAGGTATGACCAAAAAACACCGGCACCCGATGACGGCGCACAGTGACATTGTCTTCAGTCAACAGCAACAGTTGTGCCAACTGTTGTTGTGCTTGGTCTTGCTCTGCTTGTGACAGTGGCAGAATATTAAACGCCATCCGTTGAGGAAAAATGTCGTTAATCAACGGTTGTTGATTAAACAAGGCGGTGGTTTGCGAAGCCAGCTCTTCAATGCCAGCCTGACCATAATCTGATACCGCTTCCATACTGACAGCCGACACCCGACGCAAGCGGGTATGTTGTTGAATCGGCAACAAAGCTTGTGCCAAGACACTGACCACCGGCAAAGGCAAAGCCACCGCAGTGGTTGCTGTGGTTTTGTGTAAAGCGCGTACTGCCTGCGGCCAACAATTGGCTACGTCATCCACTGCCAACACCACCAACAGCCCAAGTTGTTGTAATTCACGCGCTAAATCGCTGTCATGTGCCACGGCCGCATGGCAGATCACCACGGCTTGTACCTGCGTGAAATCAAAGTCGTGATAGTCACCGACGGTTAACTCATGATGACCAAAATAAACAGATTCGCCGGCCAAATCGGCCAAATCGAGAGCATAGACATTTGCCAGCGGCCAACTGGCGCCAGCGAGTAAATCACAGATTGCACCACCCACCACAGTTGTGGCACCAATAATTGCAATTGCAGAAGAAGAAACCATGTGAGACATAAAACATCCTAAAAAATACATAAAACAGCGTGAAAACTTGTTGCAAAAACAACACGCTTTAGCCAAATAAAGGTGAATTTAATTGCAAAACCGTCAACAAAACAGCAACCCACACATTCACTAAAAAGGGCATCGCAGATGATGCCCTTGCTGATGCCGCATGGGGGCAGTAGCTGCCCCCACACACCTTCAGATTACTTTTCCAACACAATACGCAACATACGACGCAGTGGCTCAGCCGCACCCCACAACAGTTGGTCACCGCAGGTAAAGGCACTGATATATTCACCACCCATGCCGAGTTTGCGAATACGACCCACTGGTACGGTCAAAGTCCCTGTCACCGCTGCTGGTGTCAATTCTTTCATCGACACTTCGCGCTGGTTTGGCACCACTTTTACCCAATCGTTGGCTTTGGCCAACAAGGCTTCGATTTCGGCAACAGGCAGATCTTGTTTCAGTTTGATGGTCAGCGCTTGGCTGTGGCAACGCATGGCACCAATCCGCACACACAGGCCATCAATCACGATAGGATTGGTTGCACGACCCAAGATTTTATTGGTCTCAACGCCGCCTTTCCATTCTTCTTTCGATTGACCATTGCCTAAATCTTTGTCAATCCAAGGGATCAAGCTCCCAGCCAACGGCACACCGAAGTATTCAGTTGGGTTGGCATCAGAACGGATAAACTCTGCCACTTTGCGATCGATGTCGAGAATCGCGCTGTTTTTGTCGGCCAATTCAGCAGCCACAGCCGCATTCACGGCACCCATGCCTTTGAGCAATTCGCGCATATTGTTCGCACCAGCGCCCGACGCCGCTTGGTAGGTCATCGATGTCGCCCACTCAACCAGATCGTTTTGGAACAAACCACCCAGTGCCATCAACATCAGACTGACGGTGCAGTTCCCACCCACGAATGTCTTACCGCCTTTAGCGAGGGACTCTTTGATCACATTCATGTTGACTGGATCTAAGATAATGACTGCTTCATCTTCCATCCGCAGCGCGCTGGCAGCATCAATCCAATACCCATCCCAACCAGTCGCACGCAATGGGGCGTACACTTCGTTGGTGTAGTCGCCACCTTGGCAGGTGATAATCACGTCACATGCTTTGAGCTCGTCGAGATTTTTCGCATCTTTCAGTGCAGGGGCGGTTTTGCCACCAAAGCTTGGTGCAGCACCACCGGGGTTAGAGGTGGTGAAATAAATCGGCTCGATATGGGCAAAATCATTTTCTTCTACCATGCGCTGCATCAGCACCGAACCGACCATCCCGCGCCAGCCAACTAAACCGACTTTTAACATCATCTATCCTTTATCTATTCAAAAATTGATTTTGATCCAATCACACGGCTTACAGTGCCGCTAACACAGCATCGCCCATTTCACGGGTACCGACGCGGTGGGTGCCAGGTTCGTAAATATCACCGGTACGCAGACCTTGTGCTAACACGGCCTTCACTGCGTTTTCGACACGCTGTGCCGCTTGTTCCTGATTGAAGGTATAGCGCAACATCATGGCAGCAGACAGAATCGTTGCCAGCGGATTTGCCACCCCTTTGCCAGCGATGTCGGGTGCCGAACCGTGGGAGGGTTCGTACAAGCCTTTGTTATTGGCGTCGAGTGATGCCGAAGGCAACATCCCAATCGAACCGGTTAACATCGAGGCTTCATCGGACAAAATATCGCCAAACATATTGCCGGTAACCATCACGTCAAACTGTTTTGGCGCTTTCACCAGCTGCATAGCCGCGTTGTCCACCAACATGTGGGTCAGTTCGACTTCCGGATATTCTGGTGCCAATTCGGTCATCACATCGCGCCATAATTGGGTGGTTTCCAGCACATTCATTTTGTCCACCGAGCACACCCGCTTGTTGCGCTTCATCGCCGCTTCAAACGCCACCCGACCAATACGGCGGATTTCGCTTTCGGTGTAGTGCATGGTGTTGTAACCGAAGCGTTCGCCATCGCGCACTTCTACACCGCGTGGTTGACCAAAGTAGATATCCCCCGTTAATTCACGCACGATCAGAATATCCAAACCGGCGACAACCTCAGGCTTGAGGGTAGAAGCATTCGCCAGTTCAGGATACAAAATAGCCGGGCGCAAATTCGCAAACAGGTTCAAGTCTTTACGAATCGCCAACAAACCGCGTTCTGGACGGAGTGGACGGTCGAGGGTGTCGTACTGTGGCCCACCGACTGCGCCCAATAAAATTGCATCCGCTTCGCGAGCCAATTTTTGCGTCACATCGGGATAAGGCTGACCATATTGGTCATACGCCGCCCCACCCAAAGGCGCTTCTTCCATTTCAATCGGCAAACCGTCACTACGCAGGGCGTCTAACACCCGCTTGGCTTGTTCAATAATTTCTGGGCCAATCCCATCACCCGGTAAAACAGCAATTTTCATGAGCAGTGTGCTTTCGTTGAATCAGCCAGTTAGGCGAATAACCAAGGTTGTTGCTGACGTCGCGCTTCTTCATAACGACGGATTGCTTCAGCATGGGCCAACGTCAAACCAATTTCATCCAAACCATTTAATAAGCAATGTTTGCGATGTTCAGTGATGTCGAACGCGAACGAAGTACCGCCGGGAGTGGTGACGGTTTGTTGTGCCAAATCGACGGTGAGGGTATAGCCGTCTTGGGCTTCACATTCACGGAATAGCTGATCGACCGCTTCGGCGGCTAAGACAATCGGCAACAAACCGTTTTTGTAACAGTTGTTAAAGAAAATATCGGCAAAACTTGGGGCAATCACAACGCGAAAACCGTAGTCTTCGAGTGCCCAAGGTGCATGTTCACGGCTCGAACCACAACCAAAGTTTTCGCGGGCTAACAGCACTTGCGCACCCTGATAGCGTGGAAAATTCAGCACAAATTCAGGATTGCGTGGCCGTTGGCTGCAATCTTGACCGGGTTCACCGTGGTCGAGATAACGCCATTCATCAAACAAATTCGGGCCAAAACCAGAGCGTTTGATCGATTTCAAAAACTGTTTTGGAATAATGGCATCGGTATCGACGTTAGCGCGGTCGAGTGGGCAGACAAGGCCATTGAGTTGCGTAAACGCTTTCATAGTGTTTTCTCTCAGAACTGGCGGATATCAACAAAGTGGCCACTGATTGCGGCAGCCGCAGCCATCGCAGGACTAACCAAGTGGGTCCGTCCACCCTGACCTTGGCGGCCTTCAAAGTTGCGGTTAGATGTCGAGGCACAGCGTTCACCCGGCTCGAGACGGTCGGCATTCATGGCCAAGCACATCGAGCATCCCGGTTCACGCCACTCGAAACCAGCAGCCAAGAACAGATGATGCAAGCCTTCCTGTTCTGCTTGTGCTTTCACATTACCCGAACCCGGTACCACCAAGACCTGTTTCACTGAGGGCGATTTTTGCCGGCCTTGAATCACGGCAGCTGCCGCACGTAAATCTTCAATCCGAGAATTGGTACAGGATCCAATAAACACCTTATCAACAGCAATTTCGGTAATCGGGGTGTTGGCCTGTAAGCCCATATAGTTCAAGGCGCGCTCAATGCTGCCCTTTTTCACCGGATCGGCTTCTAAAGCCGGATCGGGCACGCGGCCATCGACCCCAATCACCATTTCAGGCGAAGTCCCCCATGTTACCTGAGGCACAATCTCGGCAGCAGGCAATTCCACCACGGTATCAAACTGTGCGCCTTCGTCAGAATGCAGGGTATTCCAATACGCGACAGCAGCCTCCCATGCCTCTGCTTTTGGCGCAAAGGGACGGCCCTTGACGTATTCAATGGTTTTTTCATCCACTGCCACCATGCCAGCACGCGCACCGGCTTCGATCGCCATATTACACAAGGTCATCCGGCCTTCCATCGACAGGCTACGAATGGCTGAACCTGCAAACTCAATCGCATAACCGGTGCCGCCAGCGGTACCAATTTTACCGATGATGGCCAAGGCCACATCTTTAGCCGTCACGCCAGCGCCTAAATCACCCTCGACACGGACTAACATCGATTTCGATTTTTTCGCCACCAGTGTTTGTGTCGCTAAGACATGCTCGACTTCTGAGGTACCGATACCGTGAGCCAAGCAGCCAAAGGCACCGTGGGTCGACGTATGGCTATCACCACACACCACGGTCATCCCCGGCAGGGTTGCGCCTTGTTCAGGCCCAACTACGTGCACGATCCCTTGGTTGATATTTTTGAAGGGGAAATACGCTAACGCGCCCACTTCGCGGATGTTGGCATCCAACGTTTCCACTTGTTGCCGTGAAATAGGGTCGTCAATGGCTGCCGTCCCTTCCGCTTTATCCCAATCAGTAGTCGGGGTGTTGTGGTCGGCAGTAGCGACGATGGAAGAAATTCGCCACGGTTTGCGGCCAGCCAATTTTAAGCCTTCAAAGGCTTGTGGGCTGGTCACTTCGTGTACCAAGTGACGATCGATATATAACAGCACAGTGCCATCGGCTTCTTCGCGGATGACATGACTGTTCCAAAGCTTGTCGTAAAGGGTGTAGGCCATGATAGGGGATGCTTCTGTCAATATTCTCCGAACCGCAGATTATTGCATGAGCCAGTGCGCTGCACCAGACTGCACCCCTATCGAGCATTGACCATTGCAGGCGGAGGGCGTACATTGCTTGACAGATTTTCACTCACCCAACACCCGCTTATCTTTGCTGAAGCGGGTTTTTTTGTTATGGCTTATGGTTGCTGATTTATTTCAACGTTCGGCAAGTTTGCGTGAAATGCGTGCTTTGCTGGCCTTGGCATTACCGATGATGGTGGCGCAAATTGCCCAAGTCGCCACCGGTTTTGTCGATACCGTCATGGCTGGGCGCGTCGGGACGGCTGATTTGGCAGCGGTGTCGCTCGGTTCAAGCATTTTAATCACCGTCACCATCACGTTTGCGGGTTTGTTGATGGCCTTAAATCCCATCATCGCCCATCATTTTGGCGCACAAGAACATCAGCGGATTGGTAGCAGTTTTCGGCAAGGTTTGTGGATGGGCTTGGCACTTGGCGTGATCGGTTTATTGTTAACATTGGGGCTGGCCTATACTGTCCCCGCCATGTTGGGCGTTGAAAGCCAAGTCGCAGAACAAACCAAAATCTATCTGATTGGAGCCGCACTCGGTGTACCGGGATTTCTATTATTTCGGGTATTCCATGCCACCTCATCCAGCCTGAATCACACTAAACCGATTATGGTGGTCAGTGTTTTGGCGTTGATTTTGAATGTTCCCCTGAATTATTTCTTTATTCATGGTTGGTTTGGACTGCCAGCACTCGGAGGGGCAGGTTGTGGCTGGGCAACAGGACTGGTGTTTTGGTTTTCTGCTTTGGCACTCGGGGGCTATGTGGCATGGGCGGCACCTTATCGCGGTTTTAAGCTGTTTCAGCAGATGGAGTGGCCAAACCTTGCTCAACAGCGCAACATCATCCACCTTGGGGCCCCCATTGCACTGTCGTTCTTTCTCGAAGTCAGCGCATTTAGCTTTGTCGCACTATTCGTGGCACAACTCGGCACTGTCGTCGTTGCCAGCCACCAAGTGGTGATCAATGTCTCTAGCCTGTTGTATATGATCCCACAAAGCCTTGGCACCGCATTGAGTGTCCGCGTCGGGCAAGCCATCGGTGCTGGTGACTATCAAGCCGCCCGTTTTAAAAGTCGGGTCGGGGTATTGGCTGGGCTGTTATTGGCATTGCTTACCGCCTTGCTGATTTTGTTGGGGCGTGAAGGCATTGCCCGTGGTTACAGCCCCGACCCACAGGTGATTGAATTGGCAAGTGCATTGTTACTGTTTGCCGCTTTATTTCAGATTGTCGATGCCACACAAACCATTGCTTCGGGTGCCTTGCGTGGTTATAAAATCACCACCATTCCGATGGTCATTCATGCCGTTTCATTTTGGGGCGTGGGATTGGGTATGGGTGTGTGGTTTGGCTTATATCTGCCCCCAATAGCTTCACTTGGTCTCGACGGGCCATTGGGCGCGCATGGTTTTTGGTTGGCACTGACCATTAGCCTGACTGTTGCCGCCATTTTATTAGTGTCTTACTTAAACCATATCAGTCGCCAGCGCTTACACCGCCAGCGTCACACCACTGCCTAGCCATGACGATGTTAACGCCAATTTTTGATGCTGATTTACAGCCTTACAACAGCTTTGGTTTTGCCTCACGGGCAGAGCGTTTATTCACCCTCACGCAAGCGGAACAACTGCCTGCCTTGCTTGCCGATCATGGCTTTCGTCACGGCCCACGTTGGATTTTAGGTGGAGGCAGTAATGTATTACTTCCTCCCTATTTGGCCGGTACCGTTGTGCTGATGTCTGTCAAAGGCATTGCCTTACTCAGCGAAGACGATCAACAGGTGAAGATCCGCGTCGCAGCAGGAGAAAATTGGCATGAGTTTGTGCAATTTTGTCTGGCTCAAGGATGGTATGGCCTTGAAAACCTCAGCCTGATTCCGGGTACCGTCGGTGCAGCACCGATACAGAATATTGGCGCGTATGGAGTGGAAGTCGGGCAATGGATTGAGACTGTCGAATTTATCGACTTAGAGAACGGACAAACCCACCGTTTATCGGCAGCGGCATGTCAGTTTGCCTACCGCGACAGCATATTTAAACGGCAATGGCGACACCGCGCGTTGATTACCGCAGTCGAGTTTCAACTGTCTAAACACGCCCAACCACGCTATGACTACGGCGATCTTAAACTCGTGCTACAACAGTGGGACACCATCACACCACAGGCCGTCGCACAGGCGGTCATGACTGTCCGCCAAAGTAAGCTACCCGACCCAAAACAGTTAGGCAATGCCGGTAGTTTCTTTAAAAACCCACTGGTGGATGATGCAACGTTACAGCGTTTAATCGCCCAACACCCTACCCTCGCCCACCACGGTAACAAACTGGCCGCAGGTTGGTTAATTGATCGGGCTGGTTTGAAAGGCTATCGGCAAGGGCCAGTCGGGGTGCATGAAAAACAAGCGTTGGTGTTGGTCAATTACGGCGGTGGCAGTGCAGCGGACATCATGGCGCTGGCCGAGCATGTGCAGCACACCGTCGCTACATGCTATGGCGTGCTGTTAGAACGTGAACCGGATGTGATGGGCAATTCGGTTTAAGGCAAGACTTTGCTACGGAAACTGTCGTGACAGGATTTACAGCTTTGCGCCACTTCACCATAGCGTGCCCGTAGGGTTGCTAAATCGGCTTGGGCGGTGGTGGCTTGGTGCAAAGCTTTTACACGCGAAGAAAATAGCTGTTGTTCTGCCTGAAAATCAGCCGCTTGGGTCCAAATCTCGGCTTTTGCACGGGTTTTACCGCGATCGGAACCGGGAGGGAAGTATTGCCACGGGGTGTTGTGGCTATTGAGCAGCGCCAACGCATGTTGTTGGAAAGGCTGTGCTTGATAGGGCTTTGCCCCACGAATCATCATCCCCATCGGTTCGAACGCCCGCAGGATTTTTTTAAATTCAGCTTGCCGCGTCGCCACCGGATCGTTAGCCCAAGTTAAAGGGGCCAATAAAGTACTCGTCAGCAACACCACTACCGTTTTTTTCCACATGACAAACTATCCTGAATAAACAACAACGGCCCTTAAACAAAGTTAAGAGCCGTCGTAAGACATTGAATGGCCATTGTTTAAGGCAATGGCAGCATTCGATTATACCGTGTCGCGGAAGTTCCGGCGTTGGCCACCACCGCCACCAAAGCTACGTGGTGCACGGCTATCGTGGCCTTGACGCTGACCACCACCATTGCTGGAGAAACGACCACCT
Source organism: Aquaspirillum soli (assembly GCF_054781915.1). Classification (NCBI taxonomy): domain Bacteria; kingdom Pseudomonadati; phylum Pseudomonadota; class Betaproteobacteria; order Neisseriales; family Aquaspirillaceae; genus Aquaspirillum; species Aquaspirillum soli. Next base: position 27,263 of record NZ_BAAGTM010000009.1, read on the forward strand.
TCGCTACGATGGCTGCTGCCTTCGTTGCGATGACCGTGCGCTTCGCGATGGCCAGAGAAACCACTGCGGTTGCCGCCGTTACCAAAACCGCCGTGATGTTGACCATCAAAACCAGCGCGTGGTTGACCATCGAAACCGCCACGGCCTTGACCGTATTCACGACGGCCACTGTTGTTGCCGTCTTCGGTACGACGAGCACCGCCGCCAAAACTACGTTCTTGACCAAAGTTGCGTTCGGTTGTGTTGCGTTCACCGCTATAGCTACGGCCTTCGCCACGTGGCGTACGGGTAACATCACCAGCAAAGCCTTGGCTGTCGCGTGAACGTTTCCAGTCACCATCACCACCGCGTGGAGCGCGATCTTGGCCACCCGAGAAACCACGGCTTTGACCTTTGCTAAAGCCACTGCCTTGACGCTTACCAAAACCACCACCGCCACCACCTGGTTTACCACCGCGACCAGCGGCAGCAGGGGCAGGACGGAAACGGGCTTCTAAGCCGTTGACTTGCAATTCTTCTAAGCGTTGGCCAATGAAACGCTCGATGCGTTTTAATGGACCGACATCGATACGACCGACTAAGGAAATCGCGACGCCTTTCGCACCAGCACGACCGGTACGACCAATGCGGTGGACGTAATCTTCAGCAAATTTTGGCAAGTCGAAGTTAAAGACATGGCTGATACCCGCAATATCCAAACCACGCGCTGCCACATCGGTAGCAACTAAGATATCGCAGTGGCCACGTTTTAAGCTGTCAACGGTACGTTGACGGTCACGTTGGCGCATATCGCCATGCAATGCCGCTGCACGGATACCGCTGGCGTCTAATTCATTCGCCAGTTGGTCACAATCGCGTTTTGTTGCGGTGAAAATAATTGCCTGACGCACTTCATCACTTTGCAAGAAGTGGTCTAACAATTTGCGTTTGTGTTCCAAACCGTCGGTGTAGCACAGTTTTTGTTCGATGTTTTCGTGGCGTTCAGTGCGCGCAGCAATTTCAATCGTGGCAGGATCGCGCAGCAAGTGAGCAGCGAAATCGTTCACAGTGTTGTTCATGGTGGCGGTAAAGAACACTGTTTGGCGTTCTTTTGGCAGTTGTTCTGCAATCGCCAACACGTCATCAGAGAAGCCCATATCTAACATACGGTCGGCTTCGTCGAGGACAAATGTATCTAAGCGGCGGAAGTCAACCACACGCGCTTCGATCAGATCCAACAAGCGACCGGGAGTTGCGACCAACACTTCTACTGGACGCGACAAAGCTTCACGCTGAGCACGGAAAGGCATCCCACCCGTGACACACAGGGTGAACACACGGCTCATTTCACGAGAGAACATGCGGGAGGCGTCAGAGACCTGCTGCGCCAATTCGCGAGTTGGTGTCAACACCAAAATACGAGGGCCACGGCCTTGACCACGTACGTTTTCGCTTAAGCGATGCAGCGCAGGCAACATAAAGGCAGCCGTTTTACCGGTACCGGTTTGTGCCGATGCAATCAAGTCTTTACCTTGCAACAGGTAAGGAATCGCTTGAACTTGAATAGGTGTTGGTGTTGTCAGGTTATTTTTGGTCAGAGCAGCAACAATACGTGCTTCAAGACCCAATTCGGTAAAAGAAGGTACAGCGGTATCAGCTTGGGAGGAGGTAATAGTTTCTACGGTCGAAAAATCGGACACAAGATTTCCTTAAAAGGGCAATAAGTCAAGTGGGCGCCCAGCGCCAAGCACGGCGTCATGCTGAACTTAGACAATACGGTGAGCGCACTCGAACACAACGTGGAGTGACAGCTAATAAACCGGAGGGTCGTCTACAGGTTCCAAAAGACGGTCGGCAAATACATCGATGCCAACCAAAGTGCCGAATCAAGAGAAAATCGACGGGGGGCCAGATATCGATGAAGCGTTGCAATAACGCAAGCTGAGCAAAACGAACACGCATTATTAACGAATCTCGGACAAAAGGCAAATAGAAAATATCATTAGGACACATATTTATTTTTGTTTTGCAATTGTTTTACCAATTTCTGGGGAAAAAGCCGCTGCCATTTTTCAAGTAGAAAAGGCAAATTCTGCGTTGAGCACATGGGACATCGAGTCTAGACAGACTGCATCACCATCCCCCTCGGCAAATGCAACTTTATCTTGGCAGATCTGACCAATACAATTGACGGTCTTTTGTCTTTATCTTTGAGTCTCTGCCACATGGTCAACGCTGCTACGGTTTTTAACCTGCACCAACCCTTTCCACCTGCCGGTGATCAACCTCAAGCGATTGCACAACTCTATGCTGGTTTGCAGCAGGGCTTGGCGTATCAAACCCTGCTTGGTGTCACGGGATCAGGCAAAACCTACACGATGGCCAATGTGATTGCACAGACCGGGCGGCCGGCGTTGGTGATGGCGCCCAACAAAACGCTGGCAGCACAGCTCTACGCAGAAATGCGCGAATTTTTCCCTAACAATGCGGTGGAGTATTTCGTTAGCTACTACGACTACTATCAACCTGAGGCTTACGTCCCCAGTCGGGATTTGTTTATTGAAAAAGATTCACAAATCAACGAACACATCGAACAAATGCGGCTGTCGGCCACCAAATCCTTGTTGGAACGGCGCGATGTCGTCATTGTGGCCACAGTCAGTGCCATCTATGGCATCGGCGATCCCAGCGACTACCACCAGATGATTTTGTATCTACGGGAACAAGAAAGTCACAGTCGCCAAAGTATCATCAGCCGCCTCACCACCATGCAATATGAACGTAACGACAGCGATTTCAGCCGTGGCTCGTTCCGCGTGCGTGGCGACATTATTGATATTTTTCCGGCAGAACATGCTGAATTGGCCGTTCGAATTTCGCTGTTCGATGAAGAAGTCGAAAGTCTTCATCTATTCGATCCCCTCACTGGCCATATTAAACAACGAGTGAGCCGTTTTACTGTCTTCCCCTCAAGCCACTATGTCACACCACGCGACACAGTGTTACGCGCTTGTGAAGCGATCAAACTCGAGCTGAATCAACGTCGACGGCAATTTGAACAAGAGGGCAAATTGGTGGAAGCGCAAAGGCTGGAGCAACGAACCCGTTTTGATTTAGAAATGTTGTACGAGATGGGCTTTTGTAAGGGGATTGAAAACTACTCGCGCCATCTTTCCGGCAAGCCGGCTGGCTCGCCGCCACCGACGCTATTTGATTATCTGCCCCCCGATGCCTTGCTATTTATTGATGAATCCCACGTCACGATTCCACAAATTGGCGGGATGTATCGCGGTGACCGCGCACGGAAAGAAAATTTAGTGGAATATGGCTTTCGCTTACCGTCGGCGATGGATAACCGCCCATTACGGTTTGAGGAATTTGAAAGTTTGATGCCACAAACCATCTTTGTTTCTGCCACCCCCGGGGTATATGAAAATGAGCACAGCGGCCAAGTGGTCGAACAATTAGTGCGGCCAACCGGCCTTATCGACCCAGAAGTGATTGTGCGGCCGGTATTAAGTCAAGTGGATGATTTAATGAGTGAAATCACCTTACGTGTTCAACAAGGTGAGCGCGTGTTAGTAACCACTTTGACTAAGCGAATGGCAGAACAGCTCACCGACTATTACAGCGAACATGGCATTAAAGTGCGCTATCTCCACTCGGATATTGATACGGTAGAACGGGTTGAGATTATTCGAGACCTGCGGCTTGGGGTATTTGATGTCTTAGTTGGGATTAACTTATTGCGTGAGGGTTTGGATATCCCCGAAGTCAGTCTGGTCGCGATTTTAGATGCAGATAAAGAAGGTTTTTTACGCAGTGAACGCTCTTTGATTCAAACCATTGGCCGAGCAGCGCGGCATTTACACGGAACGGCCATCTTATACGCCGACCGCATCACTCCTTCGATGCAAAGAGCGATGGAAGAAACTGCCCGACGCCGCGAAAAGCAACAACAATTCAACATCAAGCATGGCATTGTGGCACGCGGGGTAGCGAAGAAAATCACCGATATGATTGATGGGGTTTACGCCGCCGAACCGGCGGCACGTTTTGAAGCCAATAGCAGTGTCTTAGATGAAAAAACGCTGGCTAAGCGGATTAAAGATACAGAGAAGGCGATGTTAGAAGCGGCACGCGACCTGCGCTTTGAGCAGGCCGCTGAGCTGCGGGATCAACTGCGCCAGCTCAAGGCGCAGTTGTTTCAAGGCGATTAGCGTTTCAGTTTAGCCAATGCCTCGGCCATCGCTTGATTGCGCGGCGGGGCGTTGTCTCGTGATGCAGGTTTTGCTGCAGCACGCGCACCCTCGCTGCGGCGATTGCCCCCTTGACGAGCAGTCGCCGGTGCCCCTAGTTCATCGTCTAAGCGCATGGTTAAGGCAATCCGTTTACGCACCACGTCCACCTCTAACACCTTGACCTTGACCAATTGCCCTGCCTTGACCACTTTACGCGGATCGCTGACAAATTGGTGTGATAGCGCGGAAATATGTACCAAACCATCCTGATGCACACCAATATCGACAAAAGCACCGAAGTTAGCCACATTGGTGACCACGCCTTCCAACACCATGCCCACCTGCAAATCGGTCAGCGACTCCACGCCCTCGGCAAACGTCGCGGTCTTAAACTCGGGGCGGGGATCACGTCCGGGCTTCTCTAATTCGCGCAAAATATCAGCTACCGTGGGCACACCAAAACGCTGGTCAGTGAAATCCTGTGGGCGCAATGTTTTGAGTAATTGACTATCACCAATCACAGTTTGGATATTGCGCTGGACCGTCGCCAAAATTTTTTCGACGACAGGATACGCTTCTGGATGCACTGCCGAAGCATCGAGAGGATTGTCTCCTTGCATAATGCGCAAGAAACCCGCCGCTTGTTCAAACGTTTTTTCACCCAAACGCGGGACATCGAGTAGCTGTTTGCGGCTGCGGAAGGCACCATGTTGATTGCGCCACTGCACAATATTATTCGCCAAGGTGCTATTCAATCCTGATACCCGCGTCAACAGTGGCACCGAAGCCGTATTGACATCCACCCCAACCGAGTTAACACAGTCCTCGACCACGCTATCCAAAGATCGCGCCAAACGCGAAGGATTAACATCATGTTGATACTGGCCAACACCAATCGATTTTGGGTCGATTTTGACCAGTTCAGCTAAGGGATCTTGTAAGCGGCGGGCAATCGATACTGCCCCACGCAAGCTGACATCCAAATCAGGGAATTCTTTCGCCGCTAATTCACTGGCCGAATACACCGAAGCCCCCGCTTCAGACACCATCAATTTATGCAGCTTATAGTCAGTTTGACACTGCGCGACCAACTCAGCAGCCAATTTATCCGTTTCGCGACTGGCCGTGCCGTTACCAATCGCAATCAGTTCAACACGGTGTTTTTTCACCAATGCCGCCAACACTGCCAGCGATTTATCCCATTCTCGACGCGGTTCGTGGGGATAGACGGTTGCCGTATCCAACAGTTTGCCCGTGCGATCAACCACCGCCACCTTCACGCCAGTCCGAATACCGGGGTCCAGCCCCATCGTGACACGAGGCCCTGCAGGTGCCGCCAGCAACACGTCTTGCACATTACGTGCAAACACCTGAATTGCCTCGGTTTCAGCCTGCTCACGCAAAGTTTGAATCAGTTCCAACTCCAACGACAAAAACACTTTAGCGCGCCAGCATAGGCGAACCGTATCAAGTAACCAACGGTCGGCTGGGCGGCCTTGGTCACTGATGGCAAAGTGCTGGGCTATTCTTTGTTCGTAATAGCTGCGCTCAGTCACCGGTGTGTCTTCTGGTTGATACTGCACCGCAAGGGTGAGTACCCCTTCATTGCGTCCACGCAACATCGCCAGTACGCGATGCGAAGGAAGGGTTTTAAGTGTTTCTTGATATTGGAAGTAGTCAGCAAATTTAGCACCGTCTTGTGCCTTACCTTCGACACAACGCGCCACCAAGACGGCATGCTGCCATAGATGTTGGCGAAACTCACCCAGTAACTCGGCATTTTCAGCAAAACGGTCAATCAAAATTGCACGCGCACCATCGAGTGCAGCTTTTGCATCAGCCACGCCTTTATCGACGGCAATAAAGGGCTGTGCCGCTTGTTCTGGTGATTGTGAAGGATCGTCTAACAGAGACTCTGCCAATGGTGCCAACCCCGCCTCACGTGCGATCTGTGCTTTGGTGCGGCGTTTGGGCTTATAGGGTAGATATAGGTCTTCTAACGTCGTTTTGTTTTCCGCCGCATATAAAGCAGCTTCCAACGCAGGTGTCAGTTTTTCTTGTTCACGAATGCTGTTGAGGATGGTCTCGCGGCGGTCATCCAGCTCGCGCAAGTATTGCAAACGCTCTGCCAATTCACGCAACTGGGTATCATCTAGTCCCCCAGTGGCTTCTTTACGATAACGCGCAATAAAGGGAACCGTGGCCCCTTCATCCAATAAACCAACGGCAGCAACGACTTGGGGCTCACGAACATTGAGTTCGGAGGCCAAACGATGAGTCACACTAGGCAGCATAATCATTTCAAAAAAGGCCGCCGCCTCAGCGCGTAGCTAATAACGGGGCTTGGGCAGAAGACAACAAGCCTTGGAGTTCGGCTCGTAATTGGGCAGGACTCAGACCATCGCGTTCACGCAGGCGACGGCGCAGGCCATTGAGGGTGTATTCCTCATCGACTAACAAGGTACGCAAACGGCGTGCAATCAACACTTCATGATGTTGATAATAGCGACGTTGTGCCATGCTGCGACGAGGTTGTAGGGGTAGGAAAACGCTTTCCCACTCTCGTAATTGTTCAACACTTACCCCTGCTAACTGCGCCACTTCACCGACCGTGAAGTAGCGCTTGGCAGGAATAGGCGGCATCTTAGCCACGGGCTGCGCCATGATGATCCTCTACCATTCCCTTGAGTTTTTGGCTGGCATGGAAAGTCACCACCCGACGGGCAGTGATTGGAATTTCTTCGCCAGTTTTTGGATTACGGCCTGGACGCTGTGGTTTATCACGCAATTGAAAATTACCAAAACCGGATAATTTGACCGATTGTCCCTCTTCAAGCGCCAGTCGGATTTCTTCGAAAAACGACTCTACCATATCCTTAGCATCACGCTTATTCAAGCCAACTTTATCAAATAACAAATCCGAGAGTTCCGCTTTAGTCAGCGTCATAACAATCCTCAATACAATGGTAAAAATATACCCCACCACCGGTATGATTTGACATACCGGTGCCTGAATCAATTTAGGCAGGGGACATTACAGACGGAGCTGAGCGGCATGGCTGTTTGCTGCAGCCGCGATCAAATCTTGCATCACAGAATCTACTTCTGCATCTGTGAGCGTGCGGGCAGTATCCTGCATTAACACCTTGAAAGCAAGACTCTTTTTCCCTTCTTCCACGCCTTTACCACGATAGACATCGAACAAAGCAATCTCTGTCACCAAGTGGGATGCTGCAGCGCGCAATGTGGTTGCCAAAGCATCCACTTCTAGCGTATCTGCCACCACCAAAGCCAAATCACGACGTACAGCAGGGAAACGCGACACGGCTTGGGTTTGGATGGTGTGTCGTGCTAACAGCGGCTGTAAATCAAGTTCAAAGTAGATGGGCGCTGCCACTAAATCGTATTTCTGTACCCATTGCGGATGCAGTTCGCCCAAAATACCGACCACTTTGTCGTCAAGCAACACCTCAGCACAACGACCCGGATGGAGGGCTGGATGAGCTGCGCGGCGGAAAGTCAGTTGCCGTGGTGAGAACAAGACTTCGATATCCGCTTTGACATCAAAGAAATCGACTTTTTCTGCTTGATAAGACCACTGCTCGGCAAAGCGAGTGCCATACGCCAAGCCTGCCAATTTTTCGGGTTGTTCGACTTCACCAGTGGCCGTTTTGAGAAAAACACGCGCCATCTCAAATACGCGAACTCGGTTTTGTTTGCGTTTGAGATTGTGGCTTAAGGTATCGAGTAAGCCACCTAACAAGGTCGAGCGCATCACGCTCATCTGGCTGGCAATCGGGTTGATCAAACGAATCGGCGTCGTATTGGCGGCAAAATCGTTTTCCCACTGCTCATCAACAAAAGCGTAGGTCACCACTTCTTGATAATCGCGCTGCACCAATACCCGGCGCAATTCCGCCCGTGGAGTCTGCTGTTCCGGCAATGGCAACATTGCCAAACGGCCACGAATATTGTCAGCGGGGATGGCATCATAGCCATACACACGGGCGATTTCTTCGATGAAATCTTCCTCAATCGCCAAATCAAAACGTGCTGCTGGTGGAGTGATGATAAAACTATCGGCCTGCTGTTCAAACGGCAAACCTAAGCGGGCAAAAATTGCTGCCATTTCAGTTGCAGTCAACGACATGCCTAACACACGGTTCACACGGTCAACTCGCACAGCCACGGGCTTGCGGGCAGGCAATTCCGTCACTTGTTCCACCACTGGCCCTGCCACGCCACCGCAAATGTCAATGATTAAAGCCGTTGCCCGTTCCATCGCCTCAGCTTGTAGCGTGAAATCAACGCCACGCTCATAGCGGAAGGAAGCATCCGAGCTAAAACCTAATCGACGAGCACGGCCAGCAATGGCTTCTGGTGCAAAGAACGCCGATTCGAGAAACACAGCCGTCGTGTTGTCATCTACTTCACTATTTGCCCCACCCATCACACCTGCCAATGCCACTGGCCCAGTTTGGTCGGTAATCAACAGCATGTCAGCATCAAGAGCAATTTCTTTACCATTCAGCAACGTCATCCGTTCACCAACCTGTGGCAGACGTACCTCGATATCGCCCTGTAGTTTGTTGTGATCGAAGGCGTGTAAAGGCTGCCCCAACTCAAGTAGCACAAAATTGGTGACATCCACAATCGCGGAAATTGAACGCACACCAGCACGTTCAAGGCGTTGCTTCATCCATGCTGGTGTTGGCGCTTGGGCATTAACTTGTTCAATCACGCGCCCGAGGTAACGACCGCACGCCGCCCCCGCTGACAATTTCACCCCACGTTGACTGGTGATCGTCACCGGAGCAGGGGAAACAGTAGGTGCCTGCAATGGGGAAGCAGTCAGGGCTGCCACTTCACGAGCAATGCCACGAATACTTAAACAATCGGCACGGTTTGGGGTGATTTTCAGTTCAATAACGGTGTCGTCTAATGCCAAGTAATCGCGCAAATTGACTCCAACTGGCGCATCTTGCGGCAATAACAATAAGCCATCGACACCGTCGGGAATACCCAATTCTTGGCCAGAACATAACATGCCATTTGATGCCACACCGCGCATTTTAGTGGCTTTGATTTTGAAATCACCCGGCAAAAGGGCACCCAAAGTTGCACAAGGGACTTTTGCCCCTTCGCTGACATTGGGTGCACCACACACAATTTGTTGCAACTCGCCGGTGCCAATATCGACTTCACACACACGCAGACGGTCGGCATTTTCGTGCTTACGCACAGATTTCACTTCCGCTACCACCACGCCAGAAAAAGCGGGAGCCGCTGTAGTGTGTGATTCAACCTCTAACCCTGCCATGGTCAACAAATGACCCAATGCCTCGCTCGCCAAGTTGGGGTTGACCCACTCACGCAACCATTGTTCTGAGAATTTCATATTATCGTCCTTGCTGACCCACGATTATTGGAATTGCTTAAGGAAAGCCAGATCGTTTTCAAAGAATAACCGCAGGTCATTCACGCCATAACGCAACATGGCAAAGCGATCTAGGCCGATGCCAAAGGCAAAGCCAGTATATTTTTCAGGGTCGATATTGACGTTACGCAATACATTGGGATGCACCATGCCACAGCCACCCACTTCGAGCCAGCCACGCTCACCCAAGACATCAATCTCTGCAGATGGCTCAGTAAACGGGAAGAAAGAAGGACGGAAACGCACTTGCAGATCATCGCGCTCGAAGAAACGACGCAAGAAATCGGTCATGGTCGCTTTCAAGTCGGCAAAACTGACCCCTTCATCTACCCATAAGCCTTCCATTTGGTGGAACATCGGCGAGTGAGTTGCATCTGAGTCAACACGATAAACCCGACCGGGTGCAATGATTTTAATTGGGGGCTGGTGTTGCAGCATGTAGCGAATTTGGATGGGGGACGTGTGGGTACGCAACACATCGCCACCTTCGACATAGAAGGTATCCGCCATCGCACGAGCAGGATGATTTTCTGGGATATTTAAAGCTTGGAAGTTGTGAAAATCGGTTTCGATTTCTGGCCCATCCGCGACTTCAAAGCCCAAAGAACGGAATAGACTGGTAATGCGTTCTAAGGTCAGGGTCACTGGATGCAGACCGCCCTGACGCAAACCACGGCCAGGTAAGGTGACATCTAAGGCTTCTGCTGCCAGTTGTGCGGCAAGCTGAGCTTCGGCTAGGGCCTCACGACGAGCAGCAATCGCCGCCTCAACTTGTTGTTTGGCTGCGTTAATCGCTTGGCCAGCTTGTTTCTTTTCTTCTGGAGGTAATTTACCTAATTGTTTTAATAATTCGGTAATTTCACCTGATTTGCCGAGATAACGCGCTTTGACCTGCTCAAGGGTCACGACGTCTTGTACCTCATTGAGCGCAGCTAAAGCAGCGGCAAGAAGAGTATCAATAGAACTCATGTTAGATCGCTATCGTCGAGAAAGGAAATAAGAGAAAAACGGAAATTAACAACACTTCACGGCAAAATGCCACCACACTCTAGCGTCAAGCGTTGTTCACGATTAAAACCACACGGGGATAAAAAAAGGGAGGCAAAGCCTCCCTTCTCTGATGCTTTCGATTAAGCTGCGAGGCTGGCTTTGGCTTTTTCAACCAATTGAGCAAACACTGCTTTTTCGAACACAGCCAAATCGGCCAACACTTTACGGTCGATTTCAATTGCAGCTTTTTTCAGGCCGTTCATGAATTTGCTGTATGGCAAACCGCACTCACGTGCAGCTGCGTTAATACGTGCAATCCACAATTGACGGAACTGACGCTTGCGTTGACGACGATCGCGGTAAGCGTATTGACCGGCTTTCATCACCGCCTGTTTGGCGATGCGATAGACGTTTTTACGACGGCCGCGATAGCCTTTGGCTAAAGCAAGAATTTTTTTGTGACGAGCACGGGCGGTAACACCGCGTTTAACGCGAGGCATAAATTAACTCCTTAAGCGTAGGGCAACATAGCACGAACGGAAGCCATATCGCTGGCATGTACCATGGTGGTACCGCGCAACTGGCGTTTGTTCTTCGTGGTTTTCTTGGTCAGAATGTGGCGTTTGAAGGCCATTGAGCGCTTCACACCACCGTTACCCAACACTTTCAGGCGTTTTTTCGCACCCGATTTGGTTTTCATCTTTGGCATGGGAATAATCCTACAACCTATTTTTTTAGATTCGGCACAAGGTGGTCGATGATCGACACTTAGTCACCTTTGCGCCCCGCTTTTGTGCGAGAGATAACCCTTTCTCGCAAAAACCAGAGCGGCAGGTTGCCCTGCCGCACCAGTTAATTCTTACTAGAACGCTGTCAGATTATTTTTTCTTTGGTGCCATGACCATGACCATCTGACGGCCTTCCATTTTGGGGAACTGCTCGACAACGCCGTATTCCGCCAAATCAGCTTCCACCCGTTTTAACAAGGCCAAGCCTAATTCTTGGTGAGCCATCTCACGCCCTCTAAAGCGGAGCGTGATTTTTGCTTTATCACCTTCGTTCAAGAAGCGAGTCAGATTACGCACTTTAACGTTGTAATCACCGTCGTCGGTACCGGGACGGAATTTCACTTCTTTCACTTGAATCTGTTTTTGCTTGAGCTTAGCTTCGTGCTTACGCTTGCTTTCTTGGTATTTAAATTTACCGTAGTCCATGATCCTGACAACAGGCGGCTGGGCATTCGGTGCAATTTCAACCAGATCTAACTCTAACTCTTCTGCTTTCGCAAAAGCCTCACGTAAATTCACGATGCCGAGTGGCTCGCCTTCATTTCCTACCAAACGAACTTCACGGCCAGTAATTTCGCCGTTGATTCGTGGTTCGCGTTCCTGAGCGATGGCAATTCCTCCAAACTTAAATCTTATTGTGCTGCGCGTTTTTGGGCGGTTTCTGCTTTCATGCGTTCGATAAACGCATCTAAAGACATTTGACCTAAATTTTCACCCGAACGGGAACGAACAGCGACCAAGTTGTCTGCTTTTTCTTTGTCACCCACGATTAACTGGTATGGCAACTTTTGCAGACTGTGTTCGCGGATTTTATAGTTAATCTTCTCGTTTCTCAAGTCAAGTTCAACACGCAGCCCTGCCTGACGCAGCTTTTGTGCAACGTCACGGGCATAATCTGCCTGAGCTTCCGAGATATTAGCCACCACCATTTGCAATGGTGCCAGCCACATCGGGAAAGCACCGGCATAGTGTTCAATCAAAATACCTGTGAAACGCTCTAACGAACCAAACAAGGCACGATGTAACATCACTGGTCGTTTTTTCGTATTGTCTTCAGCAACATAGGCAATATCAAAACGCTCTGGCAAGTTCATATCGACCTGCAAGGTGCCACATTGCCAATCACGACCGATGGCGTCACGCAAAACAAATTCTAGCTTCGGCCCATAGAATGCCCCTTCGCCAGGGAACAACTGATAAGGCATACCCATGCTTTCTAAAGCACCGGCTAATGCGCCTTCTAATTTGTCCCATACTTCATCTGAACCGATGCGATTTTCTGGGCGAGTCGACAGTTTGATGATGACATTATCAAAACCAAAGTCTTTATAGATGTCGAGAATCAGCTTCACGACATCGCGACATTCGCCTTCCATCTGCTCTTCGGTACAGAAAATATGCGCATCATCTTGCGTAAAGTGACGCACACGCAACAGGCCATGTAATGCACCAGAAGGTTCGTAGCGATGCACTTTACCAAACTCAGCCATACGCAAAGGCAAATCGCGATAGCTCTTCAAGCCTTGGGCAAACATCGACACCGCACCGGGACAGTTCATCGGCTTGAGCGCATACACTCGCTCATCCTCAGTGGTAGTGGTGTACATGTGGTGATGATAGTTAAACCAGTGGCCGGAGATTTCCCACAAGCTGCGATCCATCATATCGGGGGTATTGACCTCGACATAGCCGGCTTCTTCCTGACGGTCGCGCATATAGTTAATCAGGCTGTTGAATAAACGCCAGCCTTTAGGATGCCAAAACACTGCACCAGGGGCTTCATCTTGCATGTGGAACAAGTTGAGCTGTTGGCCTAATTTGCGGTGGTCGCGTTTCTCGGCTTCTTCCAGCATGTGCAAATAGGCTTCTAAGTCTTCCTTTTTCGCCCATGCCGTGCCGTAGATACGCTGCAACATTTCATTTTTTGCATCACCGCGCCAATAGGCACCCGCCACTTTCATCAGCTTAAACACTTTTAAGCGACCGGTGGAAGGCACGTGCGGGCCACGACAGAGATCAGTGAACAGCCCTTCGGTGTACAACTTGATTTGTTCGCCTTCAGGAATCGCAGCAATCAACTCACATTTGTAGTGTTCGCCCTGTTCTTTGAAGAAAGCAATCGCTTCATCACGGCTCACCACACGGTGAGAGACGGGAATATCTTGTTTTGCCAATTCCGCCATTTTCTTCTCGATGGCTTCAAGGTCATCTGGCGTAAATGGGCGAGTGTAGGCAAAGTCGTAGTAAAAGCCATTTTCGATCACAGGGCCGATGGTCACTTGTGCTTCAGGAAACAGACTTTTTACGGCAAAGGCTAATAAATGTGCGGTCGAATGGCGGATAACATCGAGGCCTTCACTGTCTTTGTCTGTGACAATAGCAAGGTCGGCATTCTGTTCAATCAAAAACGAGGTATCAACCAATACCCCGTCCACACGACCAGCAAGGGCAGCACGAGCCAAGCCCGCACCAATTGACGCGGCCACCTCAGCAACCGTTACCGGCTGCGCAAAAGAACGGATCGAACCGTCCGGCAAGCGAATATCAGGCATGATGTCTCCAGCGCACCCAGTGCGCGTGTATTCAGGAAATAACCATTCAGAAGAAAACGACAGACGAAAAAAAAGTGCGGCCGGAGCCGCACTTTTTCGAGAATTGCCTCAAATGGCCCAACCATGTCAGTTTATGGGTGGGTAGTGGTAGTTCGCACAGCCATTTGAGTTATCCTTTTTGGAATTTTGGTAGGCGCGATTGGAATCGAACCAACGACCTCCACCATGTCAAGGTGGCGCTCTAACCAACTGAGCTACGCGCCTGTCGTTGAGAGACACGAACTATACAGATGCCGTTTAGGGAACGCAAGCCCTTTTTGAAAAAATTTTCACTTAAGGGGAGTGGGGTATACTTGTCGGCTAATTTTTCAGCAAGCTTGCCCTTGATAACATGCTCAAATTTTCCGTCAAAAAAACCAGCACCGGTGGTGCGCGGCGTGGCACCTTAACCTTAAACCACGGCACAGTCGAAACGCCTGTCTTTATGCCAGTCGGTACTTATGGTTCGGTTAAGGCAATGAGCCCAGCCGATTTACACGCCATTGATGCACAAATCATCCTCGGCAATACTTTCCACTTATGGCTACGCCCTGGCCTAGACGTGGTGGAACAGTTTGGTGGATTGCACCGCTTTATTGGCTGGGATAAACCGATTCTGACCGATTCTGGTGGCTTTCAGGTGTTTAGTTTGGGTGAATTGCGAAAAATCACCGAGGAAGGAGTCACCTTTCAATCACCGATCAATGGTGACAAATTATTCCTATCGCCAGAAAAGTCGATGGCGATTCAAAAAAGCCTTAACTCAGACATCGTGATGATTTTTGATGAGTGCACCCCAGGCCAAGTTGATCATCAACGTGCCGCTGAATCGATGCGTTTATCGCTACGCTGGGCAAAACGCTCCCGTACTGCCTTTGATGAACAAGAAAACCCGAATGCCCTGTTTGGTATTATTCAGGGTAACCTTTACACCGACCTACGCCGTGAATCATTGGCAGGGTTGATGGAAATTGGGTTTGATGGTTATGCGATTGGAGGGTTGTCAGTCGGTGAGCCTAAACCCGAGATGTACCGCATGTTGACAGAAATGAAAGACATGCTGCCAGCAGACAAACCACATTATCTGATGGGAGTCGGCACACCAGAAGATCTCGTGTATGGCGTATCACAGGGCATCGATATGTTTGATTGTGTGATGCCCACTCGCAATGCGCGCAATGGTTGGCTATTTACCCGTTTTGGTGATCTAAAAATTCGCAATGCCCGCCACAAAAACGATGAACGTCCGCTTGATGAGAGTTGTGATTGTTACACCTGCCGCCATTTCAGCCGCGCCTACTTACATCATCTGCACCGTGCCGGTGAGATTTTGGGCGCACACTTAAACACAGTACACAACTTACATTACTATCAACAGCTGATGAAAGAGATGCGGAATGCAATTGAGGAAGACCGCTTTGACCACTTTGTGACCGAGTTTCATCACAACCGTGCCCGTGGGACAGAATAAGTCATCCATCGCAAGCCGATAGATTTTCCAAAACAATCACCGTTACAATTCTTGTTTAATTTGCATTTTTCCCTCAAGGAGCATTGAGTCTCATGTTGTTCATTACCCCTGCTTACGCTAACGCTGCTGCCCCTGCTGGTATCGATTTCATGCAATTTTTGCCGATGATCGGTATTTTTATCTTGTTCTGGTTCTTATTGGTGCGGCCACAACAGAAAAAGGTAAAAGAACATAAAGCCATGCTCGAAGCGCTGCAAAAAAATGATGAAGTTGTCACCCAAGCCGGTATTGTGGGTCGTATCATCAAGCTGGAAGAACAAAATGTCAGCTTGGAAATCGCCTCTAACGTCACCATTCAAGTGCGCCGTGACGCGATTGGGATGAAACTGGAAAAAGGCAGTTTCAAACCTCAATAAGGGTTTATGAGCTTGTAACGTGTTTCTTTCGAGACAAGCTCATCCTTCGGGCCTGCCATGTTTTCATCATGGCAGGCTTCATTTCTCTTAATCTGGCGCTCGTCTCATGAATCGATATCCCCTCTGGAAATACTTGGTCATTGCAGTGACCTTATTGCTCAGTGCGGTTTACACTTTGCCTAACTTCTACGGTGAAACGCCTGCCGTCCAGGTTTCTAGCACTCGGCAAGCCCTGCCCGTTGATACCAATCTTATGCAACGGATTGAGAAACGACTGGCCAATGAAAAAATTCAGGCTAATGGTATTTTCCTTGACGGGAATAGCCTGAAAATTCGGTTAAATGATACCGATACCCAAATCAAAGTCCGCGATTTAGTGCAACAGGAAATCGGCGATAACTACATTGTGGCGCTTAATTTATTGGCGGCTTCCCCAACATGGTTAACCCAGCTCAAAGCTCACCCAATGTTCCTCGGTTTGGATCTGCGCGGTGGTGTTCACTTCTTATTAGAAGTGGATATGAATGCAGCAGTGGATAAAACCTTAGAACGCTACGCAGGTGATGTGAGACGCGAATTGCGAGCGCAAAAAATTCGTTATGGCAGTTTGAAACGCAATCGCGACAATATTGAAATTTCTATGCGTGATGAGGCTGAACTGCAAAAAGTTGAAGCACTCGTCCGCGACAAGCTCCCCAATCTTTCACTGAAAGCGGATGACAGCAGCCGCATACTGCGACTGAGTTTGACAGATGCAGAAATGATCAAAATTCAAGGGGATGCCATCCGTCAAAACATCACAACATTACACAACCGCGTCAATGAATTGGGTGTGGCGGAACCCGTGATTCAACAATCTGGTGCAAATCGGATTGTGGTTCAGTTACCTGGGGTACAAGACACGGCAAAAGCCAAAGATATTTTAGGCCGTACCGCCACCCTAGAAGTGCGGATGGTGGAAGATGATCCAAGCAAATTGGCTGAGGCCCTGTCTGGTATTGTCCCAGCAGGTTATGAGCTATTGGATGAATTGAGTGCACAGGGTTCACAAAAAATTCTGGTCAAACGAGAAGTCGAACTCACTGGCGACAATATCAATGATGCACAACCCGGGTTTGATGAAAATGGCACGGCTGCCGTTCATATCAACCTCGATTCCACCGGTGCAAGCATTTTCCGCCAAGTCACAGCGGATAACATTGGCAAACGCATGGCAATGGTGTTGATTGAAAAAGGGAAAGGCGAAGTCGTCACAGCACCCGTTATTCGTAGCGAAATCGGTGGTGGTCGCGTGCAAATTTCTGGCTCAATGAACGCCGCAGAAGCCAGTGATATTGCTTTATTACTCCGTGCCGGCTCACTTGCCGCGCCAATGAACATTATCGAGGAACGCACGGTAGGCCCTTCTTTAGGTAAAGAAAACATCGAGAAAGGCTTTAACTCAACCTTATACGGTTTTGCTGCTGTGGCCTTGTTCATGGCGATCTACTACCGTGTTTTCGGGATGATTTCAGTCATTGCATTGGCATGTAATGTGTTAATGCTGGTTGCTTTGCTGTCAATGCTACAAGCCACACTCACACTGCCCGGTATTGCTGCCATCGCCTTGACATTAGGGATGGCGATTGATGCTAACGTGTTGATTAACGAGCGGGTGCGAGAAGAAGTCCGCAATGGGGTGCCACCACAATCGGCGATTAAAGCTGGCTATGAACATGCATGGGCGACGATTCTCGATTCAAACATCACCACACTGATTGCAGGTTTGGCACTATTGATTTTTGGCTCAGGCCCCGTTCGTGGCTTTGCAGTGGTGCATTGTCTTGGCATTTTGACCTCGGTGTTCTCTGCTGTTTTGGTATCTCGCGGCATTGTGAACTTGGTCTATGGTGGTCGCCGTATCAACAAATTATCGGTTTAGGTTTTTTCGACCTAGGTTGAGGAGTCGACGTGGAATTATTCAGTTTTAAAAAAGACATTCCGTTTATGAGCTATGGCAAGCTCACGACGGCAATCTCTTTATTGACCTTTATATTGGCTGTGTTTTTTTTGCTCTGGAAAGGACTTAACCTTTCGGTTGAATTTACCGGCGGCACGGTGATGGAGGTGCAATATCAACAAGCGGCGAACCTAGAGACCATTCGCGAGCAAGTGGCCAAAGTATCACAAGGTGAGCCAACGGTACAAAGCCTCGGCACCACGCGTGATGTGTTAATTCGTTTGCAAAATCAGAATGATAAAAGCTCTGCTCAGTTGTCGAATGAGGTTTTAGCAGCACTCAAAGCTAATGGTAGCCAAGTCGAATTACGAAAAGTGGAATTTGTTGGGCCGCAGGTGGGCGAGGAATTACTCACCCACGGCTTAACGGCCCTCAGCTTAGTGATTGTCGGCATCATGGCCTACTTAGCCATCCGCTTTGAATGGCGGTTTGCGGTATCGGCAATTATTGCCAACCTGCATGATGTGA
Organism: Aquaspirillum soli; assembly: GCF_054781915.1. NCBI lineage: Bacteria > Pseudomonadati > Pseudomonadota > Betaproteobacteria > Neisseriales > Aquaspirillaceae > Aquaspirillum > Aquaspirillum soli. The sequence goes on from NZ_BAAGTM010000009.1 coordinate 45,643, forward strand.
TCATCATTCTGGGATGTTTTGCTGCTTTTCAATGGGAGTTTTCGTTAACCGTGTTAGCCGCTGTGCTAGCGGTGCTAGGCTATTCGGTGAATGAGTCGGTCGTGGTGTTTGACCGTATTCGTGAGAACTTCCGTAAACCCAGTATGCGCGGTCGTAGCGTGGCAGAAATTATCGACAATGCCATCACAGCCACCATGAGCCGGACGATTATCACCCACGGTTCAACCGAAATGATGGTATTAGCGATGTTGTTGTTTGGCGGCCCTAGCCTACACTACTTTGCAGTGGCGCTGACCATTGGCATCGTGTTTGGTATCTATTCTTCTGTTTTAGTGGCCAGCCCGCTATTAATGTTTTTAGGCGTTTCTCGTGAGAATCTCATTAAGCCGCCAAAACCAAAAGAAGAAGCTGTAGTGTAAATTACAGTGCTATTTCATTTTGCCTTAAGCCCGCCAGCTGCTTTTTACAGTATGCTGGCGGTTGTTTTTTGATCTGGGGTTAAGTATGGATTTCGTATGGTTTTTGGTTGATTTCATCCTTCATATCGACCGCCACTTAGCAGAGTTAGCCAGTCAATATGGGCCTTGGCTGTTTTTAATTTTATTTTTGATTATTTTTTGTGAAACAGGTTTAGTGGTTACCCCATTCCTACCGGGAGATTCACTGTTATTTGTCACGGGTGCCATTGCTGCGACAGGGGCTTTTGACATTCATTTGATGGTAGTCACCCTGCTGATTGCTGCGATTTTAGGTGACACAGTGAATTATCATATTGGCCAAAAATTAGGCTTAACCGTTTTTGATCGACCAAATTCTCGTATTTTTCGGCGAGAATACTTAGACAAAACTCATGCTTTTTATGAAAAGCATGGCGGAAAAACCATTATTATCGCCCGTTTTGTTCCCATTGTTCGGACTTTTGCGCCATTCGTCGCCGGAGTGGGTAGCATGAGCTATCGCCAATTCCTATCTTATAATGTCATCGGAGCCGTACTCTGGGTATGTGGCTTTGCTTATGCAGGGTATTTATTTGGTAATTTACCTTGGGTAAAACAAAATTTAAGCCTTCTTATTTTCGCCATCATTATTTTATCGATTTTACCCGGCGTCATTGAAATTGTGCGCCATCGTAAATCTGCTGCCTAATTGAAATGCTGTCCTATGCAACCAAAACGTATTCAAACCCTATCATCGCTCTTAATTAGCCAAATTGCTGCAGGAGAAGTGGTCGAGCGCCCTGCTTCTGCCTTAAAAGAAGTCTTAGAAAATAGCTTGGATGCCGGCGCACATAGTCTTGCCATTGAGCTTGTTGAAGGTGGGATGAAGCTGATTCGGGTACAGGATGATGGAATTGGGATTGCAGCAGAGGATTTGCCTTTGGCGCTGCAAAGACATGCCACTTCAAAAATTCACGCTTTAGAAGATTTACAACAAATCAACACCCTCGGCTTTCGGGGTGAGGGTTTGGCTTCGATTGCAGCCGTTTCTCGGTTAACGCTGAGTAGTCGCACCGAGGACAGTGAAATAGGCTGGTTAATTCGCGCAGAGAATGGCGTACTCTCGGAGCCAGAGCCCTGTCCGCGTTCAGTCGGTAGCAGCATCGACATTGCTGATTTATATTTTAATACTCCGGCTAGACGTAAATTTCTGAAAACAGCATCAGCAGAGTTTGCGCAATGTCATGCAGTGGTTGAGCGGTTAGCTTTGGCATGGCCACATTGTGCTTTTTTACTCAAACACAACCAAAAACAGATTGTACGTCTTGGCAGCCATACCCCCGATGAGCGTATCGCCGCGATTGCTGGGGAAGATTTTGCCCAACATGGCATCAAACTCAACACACAAGCCGCCCATCTTAAACTGCAAGGGATATTGGGACATCCCACTCTGCCTCATCGACAACGTGAGGTGCAGTTCTGTTTTGTGAATGGTCGGTTTGTGCGTGACAAAGTATTACAACACGCCCTACGGCAGGCTTATCACGATGTGTTACATCATGAGATTAAGCCGCACTATGTGCTGTTTCTTGAATTGCCTCCCGAAGAGGTTGATGTCAACGTCCACCCTACAAAAACAGAAATTCGCTTTCGTGATAGTCAGGCCATTCATCGTTTTGTATTTCAGGCCGCACATCAAATGCTGTCACAAACCCGTGCTGGCCATCTTGTGACTCAAGCAACATCACCTGTTACGGTGATGCCACCTGCTGCACCATCAACACCTCACCAACCGGTGACAACCAACAGCACGGAGAGAGCATCTCGACCCACCACATCGTCAAGTTCAACACGGGAAAGCGCTTCATTTGGCACGCCATCTCGTTCTAATTCGACCATATCAGAGCGGAGTCAACACGATGGAGGAAAAGGCCTCACGTTTTATCAAACCTTGTTTCAGGGAACACAAGAAGAACCCGTATTACAAGAGCCCAATGTAGACAATGTACCAATCATCAACACCCCGACACCTTCTGTTGCGGAATCCGTTGGAGAATCACGCTTTCCTCCACTAGGCTTTGCTATAGGTCAGCTACATGGGGTGTATATTCTGGCGCAAGCGGAAACAGGTTTGGTCATTGTCGATATGCACGCAGCCCATGAGCGGGTTGTGTATGAAAGACTAAAAAACGCTTTTCACCGCGACCGAAATCTACCCAATCAAAGCTTGCTATTACCGTATAGCTATGCGGCAAGTACAATCGAATGGGTAACAGCGGAACAAGGCCAATCAACGTTAAGCCAATTAGGTTTTACCTTTACGCTTACTGAACCGAATCAAATTGTGCTCCATACCATTCCAGCCGCCTTGGACAAGGCAGATCCTATTCCTTTGTTTAGTGCTACCTTAGCTGAACTTCACGAGTTTGGTAGCAGCCGCGTGATACAAGAACGACTTGATCATCTACTTGCCACCATGGCCTGTCATGGTGCAGTAAGAGCGAATCGCCAACTGAGCTTAACGGAAATGAATGCCTTACTGCGTGATATGGAAGAGACCGAGCGTAGCGGTCAATGTAATCATGGCCGACCCACTTGGCGCACCTTGTCACTACAAGAGCTCGACCAGCTGTTCCTGCGCGGGCGATGAAGAAGGAGGTTGCAGGTCAAGATGCAAACGTAGGAAACGCACCACGGCCTGTGCCTCAGCCGCCATATCAGTAAAACCTTCATGATCGCCTTGACTGACACGCAATTGACCAAGGCCGAATGGAGCGGCTTGGTATAAAGCCTGAGCCTCTGACATCGGCACGGTTTGATCTTGTTCTCCATGCAAAATCAGCACCGGACAACGCAATTTATTGATCGAACGGATAGGGGCAATGTTGTCGAACGAGTAGCCAATCACTTTCTGCACATAACGTAAGATATATGTCCCAATCGGTTTCATTGGAATACGTTTACTTGCTAACCAGCGTCGCATCACAATTTCCGGATGTGTAAAGGCAGCCACGCTCACCACTGCGACCACATCACGGCGCCGACTGGCCACCAATAAAGCAGCCCCTGCACCCACCGAGTGGCCAAGCAACGCTATCGGCTGGTGTTGGCATAGAACATGTTGTTTTAACCACACAAGACCGGCCTCTATGTCTTCAGCAAAGCGTGGTAGTGAAGAAAAATTGTCATCCTCACTGCGACCATGACAACGCGCTTCTAACAAGAGGACATGAAAACCAGCTTGTTGTAATGGGGTCACCAGAGGCAACATCAACGCCACATTGCTACCCCAGCCATGCATCACCAACAGTGTCGGGCGCGGTTGATCTGCACAAGGAAGCCACCATGCAAATAATTGTTTCTGATTTTTGCTGGTAATAAAAACAGTCTCTGCAGACAAGCCCAAGGCCATGGGCTCAGTATGATGCGGCACACGAGGTGCACGTAACCCGCGTCGGATCAACCAATGAAACCCTGTCCGTAATGCTAAACCTAAACCCACCCCTGTTATTGTCGCTAACCACATCACCATACCCTTAAAAAAATAACGCCCTCAACAAGTGAGGGCGTTATCTCAGGTGGTCAACAGCGCGAAATTACTTCGCTGCACCGTTGCTCAAACCCCATACATAAGCGGTCAGCAAGTGAATTTTGCCTTCGCCCAAGAATTCATTCCAAGCAGGCATCTGGTTCTTACGACCGTTGGTGATGCCTTCCATGATGACTTTCTCAGTGCTGCCGTACAACCACACATTGTCAGTCAGGTTAGGCGCACCAATCGCTTGGTTACCTTTGCCATCAGGACCGTGACATGCCGCACATACTGCATTGAATGCTTCTTTACCACGAGTAGCGCGCTCGGCATCATGCTTTTTGCCGGACAACGACAACACATAGTTAGCGGTATCACGCACTTTTTCTTCACCAAACGCAGCACCGAAGGCTGGCATTTGACCAATACGACCATTCACTAAAGTTTCGTGAATTTTTTCTGCCGAACCACCATACAGCCAGTCGTTATCAGTCAGATTGGGGAAACCTTTTGCACCGCGAGCATCCGCACCGTGACACTGCATACAGTAGGTTTGGTACAAACGATTACCCATTGCACGCGCTTCAGGATCTTTTGCCAACTCTTCCACGCTCACTTTTAAGTAGCGGTCGTATAAAGGCTGGTATTTTGCTTCAGCTTGTGCGCGCTCTTCCTTGTACTGGCCTACCGAAGTCCAGCCACGGATCCCTTTGAACGTTCCCAAACCTGGATACAACACCAAGTAGGCCACGCCGAAGATCAAGGTGAGGTAGAACATCCACATCCACCATTTCGGCAGAGGGTTGTTGTACTCCTCAAGGTCACCATCCCACACATGACCCATCGTCTCAACTTTTTCACCAGCCTTAACCGTTTTGGCTTTAGCTTGAGTCGTCAACAGTAATGTCAGGCCGACAATACCGATGATGACAATCGCCGAGATCCAGATGCTCCAGAAATCACTTACGAAGTCACTCATTGTTTTGCTCCAAGGGAGCCCGCTGTCTGACCCGATGGTGCCTGCTGTGGACGATCTGAAGCATCATCAGCAAAAGGCAGATGAGAAGCTTCATCAAAGCGCTGCTTAGGCGCTCGGCTATAAGCCCAGAACACAATCGCCAAGAAACACACAATACCCATCACCGTGACGATGGTACGAATCAGATTAGCGGTATCACCCATGATAATTTTCCGTATTAGCGGGTATTTTTAATAGCCAGACCAAGACCTTGCAGATAGGCAATCATTGCATCCATTTCGGACTTGCCTTCCACTTCGCTCTTAGCGTTAGCGATTTCTTCATCGGTGTAAGGAACGCCCAGAGTACGCAGCGTTTTCATCTTGGCAGCAACGCCATCAGCGTCAGCCAAGTTTTTCTCTAACCAAGGGAAACCGGGCATATTGGACTCAGGCACCACATCACGAGGATTGATCAAGTGCACACGATGCCATTCATCGGAGTAACGACCACCAACACGGGCCAAGTCTGGACCTGTCCGCTTCGAACCCCATTGGAATGGACGATCGTAAACCGATTCACCTGCAACGGAGTAGTGACCATAACGCTCAGTTTCAGAACGGAAAGGACGGATCATCTGTGAGTGACAGTTGTAGCAACCTTCACGAACATAGATGTCACGACCAGTCAGTTGCAAGGCGGTATAAGGCTTGACCCCTGGTGCTGGCTGAGTGGTTGATTTCTGGAACATCAAGGGCAAAATTTCCACCAACATTGCCACACTGATGACGAGGAAGGTCAGCACGATCAAATAACCGACGCGTTCCTCAATAAGCTTCTGAATTTTTTCCATGAGTGTTAAACCTCGACCTTAAGCGTGAGCGTGAGTGGAGAGAGCCGGAATCTTGGCATCCACAGCACGACCGAGGCCAGCGGTACGCCATACGTTGTAGGCCATCAGGAACATACCAGCCAGATACATAAAGCCACCCAGCAGACGGATAAAGTGGTATGGATAGGTTGCTTTCACCACTTCAGCAAAAGCGTAGGTCAAAGTGCCATCTGGGTTCAGCGCACGCCACATCAGACCTTGCATCACACCAGAGATCCACAACGCAGCGATGTACAACACAACGCCGACAGTTGCCATCCAGAAGTGCGCTTCAATCAGTTTGTTGGAGTACATTTGTTCACGACCGAACAAGCGTGGCACCAAGTAGTAGATAGAACCGATACTGATAAAGCCCACCCAACCCAAAGCACCAGAGTGAACGTGACCCACAGTCCAGTCAGTGTAGTGCGACAAGGCGTTGACGGTTTTGATCGACATCATTGGGCCTTCGAAGGTGGACATACCATAGAAGGACAACGACACAACCAAGAATTTCAACACAGGGTCGGTACGCAGTTTGTGCCATGCGCCAGACAGGGTCATGATACCGTTGATCATACCACCCCAGCTTGGTGCCAACAGAATCAGCGAGAACACCATGCCGATCGATTGGGTCCAGTCAGGCAAAGCGGTGTAATGCAGATGGTGAGGACCCGCCCACATATAGGTGAAGATCAGCGCCCAGAAGTGCACCACCGACAGACGGTAGGAATAAACAGGACGGCCCGCTTGTTTTGGCACAAAGTAGTACATCATGCCCAAGAAAGCTGCGGTCAGGAAGAAACCCACCGCATTGTGGCCGTACCACCATTGCACCATCGCATCCACGGCACCGGCGTAAGCAGAGTAGGATTTGGTGAAGGACACAGGCAAGGCCATGCTATTCACAATGTGCAACAGGGCAACGGCGAGAATAAACGCACCGTAGAACCAGTTAGCCACATAGATGTGCTTCACTTTACGGACAGCAATGGTGCCGAAGAATACGATTGCATACGACACCCAGATCACAGCGATCAAGATATCGATTGGCCATTCCAGCTCGGCATATTCTTTACCCGAGGTAAAGCCGAGTGGCAGGGTTACTGCGGCCAATACAATCACCAGCTGCCAACCCCAGAAGGTAAAGGAAGCCAGCTTTTCAGCGAATAGACGAACTTGAGAAGTTCTTTGAACAACATAGTAAGACGTAGCAAACAGCGCACAGCCACCAAAAGCAAAAATCACCGCATTGGTATGCAGGGGGCGCAGACGGCCAAAGTGAAACCACGGGCCAAAATTCAGCTCGGGCCACACCAACTGGGCGGCGATAATCACGCCAACCAGCATGCCAACAATCCCCCAGACCACGGTCATGATGGCAAATTGGCGCACCACCTTATAATTATAAGTGGATTGCGTTTCCATTTAAGGTTTCTCCAAGGTTACAAACGTAAAATCTTGCGAGGTTGCCGCTCTTAGGCTATTGACGGCACGTCCCTCCGCCACCAGCTTGAAATCTCATCCCAACACCTTATCTAGAGATGACTTTTCTGTCGTTTCAACATCCTGACTTTTGAAATTCGACATTATTACCGGTGGATCACCCTGCCCGACACAGATGCTTTTGTATCGGACCGACATATTGCACCGCGCTATTCTACATCCAGACGGGCTTTGTACCAACGCTACATAGGCTGTGGTAGCTGGATTGTATTGTCATGTCTTGACATCTTATTGACCTACATCAAGCGCATTCGGCCTAACAACGAGCAAATCACATGTTTACTGTTCATTATCAGATCTCGGCACATCCCACCCATGCACAAGCATTGGACGTGGCCATCGCGATTACGCTTCCAGCACCACAAGATATACAGCTCATGCTACCAACATGGATACCAGGTAGTTACCTTATCCGTGAGTTCTCACGGCATCTGCACGCGGTAACTGCCAGTACAGCCAAGGGCCAACCATTATCGTGTGAAAAACTCAACAAACACCGTTGGTGCGTCGCAGCAACGGAAACCCATTTTACCGTACGCTACACCGTTTATGCTTACGATTTATCAGTGCGAGGTGCTTACCGTGACCAACAACGGGTATTTATCAACCCCGCTTGCGTTTGTTTGGCACTAGAAAACGCACCAGATACGGCAATTTCACTGACACTTTCACCCTTTGGCAACCCAGACTGGGCGGTTGCAACTGCACTGCCCGCACAGAATGTCGATTCACAGGGATGGGGATGTTACACAGCGACCGATTATCAGCATTTGATCGATTGTCCCATAGAAATCGGTTCGTTTCAGCGAGTTTGCTTTGATGTTGAGGGGCTTCCCCATGAATTTGTTTTATCGGGTGCAGACCAACGAGTCGATCTCTCTCGTTTAGTCAACGACACGGCAGCGATTTGCCGTGAACAAATTCGTTTTTTTGGTGGAGAAACACCATTTACACGCTATGTCTTTTTGTTACATGTTGGGGATAGCCTGTATGGTGGCTTAGAACACACCTCAAGCACCGCTCTCCTTGCAGATCGTAAAGCCCTACCCCTACCCAACCAAGCACAGCCCCATGATGAATATCATGACTTACTCAGCTTGATTAGCCATGAATACTTCCATGCGTGGAATGTCAAAACCATCAAGCCACAGGCTTTCACCCCTTATCAACTACAAGCAGAAAGCTATACCCGTTTATTGTGGGCATTTGAGGGGATTACTTCGTATTACGATGAGCTTTTCGTATTACGTGCAGGGCTGATGTCATTCGAAACCTATTGCAACAAACTGGCCCACAGCATCAGCCACGTTCAACGCCAACCAGGACAACAGCGACAAACACTGGAAGCATCAAGCTTTGACGCATGGATTAAATTTTACCGACCGGACGAAAATACCGCGAATGAAGTCGTCAGTTACTATCAAAAAGGGGCGCTAGCCGCACTGGTACTGGATTTAGCGATTAGACGTCATAGCCAGAACCAAAAGGCTTTAGATGATGTCATGCGCCATCTCTGGCGGCATGTGACAACAACACAACAAGGCTTAGCAGAACACGAATGGGAACAATTGGCCAGTGCCTACCTTGGTTGGGACATTTCACCGCTGTGTGATGTGCTGTTAAGAAGCACACAACCGCTTCCCTTGGCAGCGTATTTGGCTGATGCAGGCATTGATTTAAGTTGGCATGTTGCAGCGCATGACCAAGATAAGGGCAAAGCGATCACCACCGCTACTCCTTTACCCTCTCCAGCAAAATGCAGCGTCAGCTTGGGTGTTCGAACACAAACCGATGTACTAGGGTGCAAACTACACACTGTTTATCAGGGTGGTTCGGCAGCAACGGCAGGCCTTGCAGGTGGTGATATTATTTTAGCAATCAATGGATTACGTGTTAAAGACTTAGACAATGCCTTAGCTGGCTATCAGGCAGGGGATACAATTTCTGTCCATATTCTACGCCGAGAGTATTTATTGCAATTTGAAATTGTTTTGTCAGATAAGGCACTAGATACTTGTTATTTACAACATCCAGATTTTGCATTGCAGCAAAATATCTGGCCAGCTGCTATTCAGTAAAACCAACCCAAACAACAATTTATGTCTTTTTTAAAGATGCCGTCTTATAATAGGCGGCATTGTTTTTTATCTCTCGCTGACCATTATGACTGCAACCCATTCCCCCCCAACCATTCATCTTCGCCGCGATTATCAAGCTTCGCCATTTTTGGTAGACCGTGTCGATCTTACTTTTGATATTCGTGAACAATCAACTCGTGTTCACTCACGGTTGTTAATTAAACGCAATCGTCACGCTATTACACATCATAATCTGGTATTACATGGCTCTGCTTCACTGAATGTTATTCACTTAGATGGTGAAGTTTGGCCAACCGAACGCTATGAACTCAACTCAGTGGAAGAAACATTAACTTTATTTGAGGTGCCCGAGAGTTTTATTCTAGAAATTGAAACTGAGGTATTTCCAGAAAAGAATACCAGTTTAATGGGGCTATATGCCTCTAATGGCAATTTATTTACTCAATGCGAACCAGAAGGTTTCCGCAAAATTACCTATTATCTCGACCGGCCTGATGTGATGGCAAAATTCTCCACCACATTAATTGCTGATAAAACACGCTATCCAGTTTTATTATCAAATGGCAATAAAGTTGGGCAAGGACTTTCTGATAAAAAACGGCATTGGGTCAAGTGGGTTGATCCCTATCGCAAACCCAGCTATCTGTTCGCGGTGGTAGCAGGAAAATTAGCCGTGGTACGCGATGAATATCTCACCCGTTCTGGCCGTAAAGTTGCTCTCGAAATTTATGTCGAAGCCCATGATGTGGATAAAACCCAACATGCCTTGCGTTCACTAAAACGCGCCATGAAATGGGATGAAGATCGCTTTGGCCTTGAGTACGACCTCGATACTTATATGATTGTTGCTGTCAGCGACTTTAATATGGGCGCGATGGAGAACAAGGGCCTCAATGTTTTCAATACAAAATTTGTCCTTGCACGGCAAGACACAGCGACCGATTTTGATTTTGAAGGTGTGGAATCGGTCATTGGTCACGAGTATTTCCATAATTGGACCGGTAATCGTGTGACATGCCGCGATTGGTTTCAGTTATCGCTGAAAGAAGGCCTCACCGTTTTTCGTGATCAAGAATTTACTGCCGATTTATACAGTCGTGCGGTCAAACGGATCGAGGATGTACGACAGCTACGCACAGCACAGTTTCCAGAAGATGCTGGCCCAACCGCCCACCCGATTCGCCCCGATTCGTATATCGAAATGAATAATTTCTACACCATGACCGTATATGAAAAAGGGGCCGAGGTGGTGCGGATGTACCAAACACTGTTTGGACGAGAGGGATTCCGCAAGGGGTTAGAACTGTATTTCCGCCGCCATGATGGCCATGCCGTGACCTGCGATGATTTTCGTCAAGCGATGGCCGACGCTAATCAATATGACTTAACGCAATTTGAACGGTGGTACGACCAAGCGGGTACCCCCGAAGTCGCCGTGGAAATGTTCTATCACCCCTCGGCACACAGTGTCACTTTGCATATCCGACAGCATTGCCCACCTACACCCGGTCAAACAGAAAAAGCCCCGTTTCTTATTCCATTAACCGTTGCTTTATTTGATCCAAATGGCCATGCCTATCCTCTGCAGATGTCGGAGGAAAGCGAAGCACAGGGCAATGAGCGGGTGTTAATTCTGCGTGAACGGGAACACAGCTTTACTTTCATTCATATCGATCACCCACCGATTCCATCACTGCTGCGTGATTTCTCAGCACCAGTCAAACTGCATTACCACTACAGCGCACAAGAACTGGCGTTTTTATTTGCCCATGACACCGACGCTTTTAACCGTTGGGAAGCCGGTCAGGTGCTGTTTAGACAAACTATTTTGCAGCAGTTAGACCATCCACAATCGACGCTCAATCTCCCTTCTGTGATTGTTGAAGGGGTACAACGCATTTTACACAGCGAAACCTTAGATCCTGCTTTTAAAGCATTGGCTTTAACACTACCAAGCGAGGTGGAGTTATTTGAAGCTGTGCCGGGTGAAGTCGATCCAGTGGCGCTGGTACACGCTCGGGAAATGGTTAAAGTCGCGCTTGCGCGCAGCCTGCGCCATGAATGGCAAACCATGTATCAGCGTTGTCAACGCACCACGTTCCGCCACGAGGACAATGGATGGCGTAGCTTGAAAAACCTATGTTTGGCTTATCTCAATGCAGTGGATGACCCCATTGCAGTGGAATTGGCACAAGTACAATATCAAAAAGCAGACAATATGACCGATCAAGCAGGGGCGTTGAGTGCCTTGCGTGATCGGCAAGGCACGATACGAGACCATTTATATGAAGATTTTGCTCAACGTTGGCAAAAAGAAGCGTTGGTAATGGATAAATGGTTTGCTCTCCATGCCGCTAGTTTGCGCTCAGATACGCTCAGCCGCACCGAAGCCCTGCTACAACACCCGTGTTTTTCTTTGAAAAATCCGAATAAGGCGCGGGCGGTACTCGGTTCATTTGGCCGCAATTTGCTGCATTTTCATGCAGCGGATGGCAGTGGCTATCGGTTCTTGGCGCAAAAAGTGCTGGAAATCGACCAGTTCAATCCACAGGTGGCATCCCGCTTAGTCAGCTTATTTAACCGCTGGACACGGCTCGAACCCCAACGGCAGCAGTTAATGAAACAGGAACTGACCACAATTGTGCAACAACCGGGTCTGTCACGCGATGTATTCGAGATTGTCTCTAAATCACTCGAAGCCACGCACTAAGTATTAGAACAGGACGCGCTGTTGCTGTGCTGCAGCGCGTTTAACCGGCGCAAAACTCAGCCGGTGAACAGCCGCAATTGGGCCAAATTGTTCTAAGGCGGCTAAATGCGCGGCAGTTGGATAGCCTTTGTGTGCGGCAAATCCATATTGTGGGTAAGCCTCGTCTAACAACAAAAGCTCTGCATCACGCGCTGTTTTTGCCAAAATCGAAGCGGCAGAAATTGCCTTGACTTTGCTGTCCCCTTTGACAATAGCTTCTGCCGCCATTGCTAAGCCACTTGGGATGCGGTTGCCATCGACCAACACTCGTTGTGGTTGTAACATCAATCCCTCCACCGCCCGCCGCATTGCTAACAAGCTGGCCTGTAAGATATTGAGCTGATCAATTTCTGCCACCGATGCCGAGGCAATACACCATGCTACGGCATGGTGTTTAATCTCGGACGCCAGTTGATCGCGTTTTTTCTCTGATAGCGTTTTTGAATCTGCCAAACCGACAATCGGACAGGGATCAGGCAGAATCACCGCGGCCGCCACCACACTGCCGGCCAACGGCCCACGGCCTGCTTCATCGACACCGGCAACCCACTCGCCTAACCATTCGCTCAACGGTTTCCCTTTTTTTCTTTTCCACCATGCAAAGCGATGGTTTGCAACACAGCTTGAGCAGCTAACAATGCACTATCCGCCCGCAAGGTACGATGCAGCACCGTAAACTCCTGTTCTAACCATGCCCGATATAACGGATCGGCATAGTGTTGCAGCATCATATTGGCAAGATTCTCGGCGGTCGCTTCATGCTGCAACAACTCCGGTACCACAAAACGACCACAGAGAATATTCGGCAATCCAACATAAGGCAGTTTGAGCTTACGCTTAACCAACTGATAGGTCATGGCAGAAATACGATAGCTAATCACCATCGGACGTTTTGCCAAAGCCACTTCTAAGGTTGCCGTGCCACTCGCCACCAATACGCCGTCCGCCGCAATCATTGCATCACCAGCATGACCATACAGCACCCGTAACGGCAACGATTCCATCTTCCACTCTTTTAGTAACGCTTGGACACGTTCTAATGTGGGCCGCGTTGCAACGGGCAATAAGAATTGCGCGTCTGGCAAGGCTTGATGAATCAGCGAGGCCGCCTCTAAAAAGAGCTGCCCCATGTATTCAATTTCACTGATGCGGCTACCGGGAAGAATGGCAAACACTGGACTGTCTATCGCCAATTGCAAGCGATGGCGCATGGCATCGCGGTCGGGGGCATCAGGAAAACGCTGTGCCAGCGGATGACCAACAAAGGTCACTGCCACCCCTGCTTTTTCGTACAGAGGCGGTTCCATCGGGAACAAAGCCAAGATGTGATGCACCGAGCGCTTAATGCGTTCAATCCGTTCAGGCCGCCAAGCCCAAATCGAAGGACTGACATAATGGACGGTTGGAATACCCGCCTCTTTAAGCGTTTCTTCTAAGCCAAGATTAAAGTCAGGGGCATCAATCCCAATAAACACATCGGGTGGTTCAGCCAACAGTGCCTTTTTCAAGCCACGGCGAATTCCCAATAGGCGGGGTAAACTGCGTAATACTTCAGCATAACCCCGCACTGCCAGTGCTTCTTGTGGATACAAGCTATGTAATCCCTGCGCTTCCATTTTGGGGCCACCGATGCCAACACATTCAATGTCTGGCCGTTGTTGCCGCAAGGCTTCGATCAGATGCGCGCCGAGTGTATCGCCTGACGCTTCTCCAGCAACCAAGGCCACTTTTAAGGCCTGAGGACGAGAAAACAAAGGCATGATTATCGAATCACACCACGTTGGCTACGCGCAAAGAAATCCGGAAAGAGGTGTAACACGGGCTCGTTCTCGGCAGCTTGTGCAATACGTTGTTTGGCTTCTTCCAGCGGTAACCCTTCTCGATAGAGGGTTTTATAGGCACGCCGAATAATGCGAATTTGCTCACTGCTAAAACCACGACGTTTTAAGCCTTCGCTGTTAATAGTCGCGGGGCGAGCATGATTACCCGCTACTGTCACATAGGGCGGGACATCCTGCACGATAATCGACCCCCCTGCGCTCATCGCATGGGCCCCAATTTTGCAAAATTGATGTACCGCCGTCAGACCACCAAGGATCACCCAATCATCGACTTCGACATGACCAGCGAGGGTAGCGTTATTAGCCAAGATAGTATGGCTGCCAACAACACAGTCGTGAGCAATATGGACATAGGCCATAATCCAATTATCGTCACCGATACGGGTGATACCCTTATCTTGCACTGTACCGACACTAAGGGTGCAAAATTCGTGGATCGTATTGCCATGACCAATCCACAATTCGGTTGGCTCGCCACGATATTTTTTATCCTGAGGCGCACAACCCACTGCCGCATGGGAATGGATTACATTGTTTTCACCCAGATGCGTGCGGCCGCTGATTACCACATGCGCACCGATACGGCTGCCAGCGCCAATGGTGACCTCAGGCCCAATCACCGCGAAGGGGCCAACTTCAACAGAAGAGTCGAGCTGTGCTTGTGGATCGACAACAGCAGAAGGATGAATGGCCATGGTGTTAAATCTCCCGCCGCGCACACATTAAATCAGCCTCACAGGCCAATTCACCATCAACTAAGGCACGGGCGGAAAATTTGCCAATGCCGCGTGATACCCGCAACATTTCCACTTCAAAAATCAGTTGATCGCCCGGCACCACTTGACGTTTAAAACGCGCATTATCGATACCGACAAAGAAATACAGTGCGTTTTCTTGCCGTACATCACCATCATGGGTTTTGATGGCTAAAATACCTGCCGCTTGTGCCAAGGCTTCAATAATCAATACCCCCGGCATCACCGGATATTGTTCAAAATGTCCCACAAAAAATTGTTCATTCACGGTCACATTTTTTAATGCTTTAACGCGCTTGCCTTTTTCCAGTTCTAGTACGCGATCAACCAGCAAAAAAGGATAGCGGTGAGGCAACAATTTCATAATGTCGCGAATGTCGATCTGGGTTTCGATGTCGGTTGTTTGTAGCGAAGTATCGCTCATAATCAAGTCCTAAGAATGAGTCTCTGACGCAGCCTGCTGCGCCTCCAACGTCTTAACGCGTTGGTATAATCGATCAAGCTGACGCAATTGCGCAGCGTTATGGGTCCATTCACGATGGGTCGCTAATGGATAAACAGCGGTGTAATGTCCGGGTTCACGGATGGACTTCGCCACCAATGTTCCGCCCGAGATATGCACACGGTCACCAATTTGCAGATGACCAGAAATCATGCCGGCGCCCCCCACCATACAGTAGGCACCAATACGCGTTGAACCAGCCACCCCGACACACGCCGCCATCGCGGTATATTTGCCAACACGGACGTTATGGGCAATTTGAATTTGATTATCCAAACGCGCACCATATTCAATCACCGTATCGGCTAAAGCACCGCGATCGATGGTGGTATTGGCGCCAACATGAACATTGTCTTCAATCACCACTCGGCCAATTTGTGGAATATCGAACCACCCTTCCTCAGCCCCAGCCCATGCCATACCAAACCCATCGGCACCAATGACCGCGCCACTGTGAATCACACAGCGCGCACCAATTCGGCAATCACGGTAAACCGTGACACGGGGATGTAATACCGTGCCAGCACCGATTTCTACCCCATCCCCCACCACACAACCGGCATGAATCACAACATCATCAGCGATTTTGACCCCCACACCGATTACCACTTGGGCGGCAATATGTACCGATGGTGCAATGTCGCTGTGATCACCGATGACGGCAGAGGAATGAATTGTCGGTGTATAACGCGGTTGTGGATGCAGTAACCGCGCAACTTTAGCAAAATAGAGATACGGATCTGCAGCCAGAATCGCACTATTAGGCACCTGCTCTGCCAATTCTGGACGCACAATCACTGCTGAAGCGCGACAAGCGGCCAATTGCTGGCGATATTTGGGATTGGCCAGAAAAGCGATATCACCATCGCCAGCGGTTTCCAGTGGTGCGACAGCCTTAATCTGCACATCCTCACCACGCCACTCTCCACCGAGCGCCGCCACCAACTCGGATAAATGAAACCCCACGGTTTGGCTCATTTATCCAACTCCTTCAACACTCGGTCGGTTAAGTCATAGCGCGGGCTGACATACACAGCATCTTGCAAAATCAAATCAAACTGATCTTGCGCTGCCAACTGACGAATAGCGCGGTTTGCACGGTCGCGTACAGCAGCAAATTCTTCATTGCGGCGCAATGCCAAGTCCTCACGGAACTCACGCTGTTTTGCTTGAAACTCACGATCTAGCTGTGCCAGCTCGCGCTCACGGTTGCGGCGTTCGCTGTCGTCCGGCTTCATTTTTTCAATGCGACTTTGCAAATCACGCGCACGCGCTGCCAACTTTTTCAGCTCTTGTTCGCGCTGAGCAAACTCACGTTCTAGGCGTTGTTGTGCCAATACTGCTGGTTTTGCCTCACTGTAAATCCGTTCAGTGCTGACATAACCAAACTTAAATTCAGCGGCTGCCGCTGGCCATGCCAACAGCAAGCCTAAGATTGCTAAGCCCGTGCTTATCCGTTTTTTCATGGTCAACCTTTGTCCTTAGAACGTGGTGCCCAATGTAAATTGGAAACGCTGTAGCTTGTCGTCTTCTTTCTTACGTAAGGGATAGGCCAAGCTAAATTTCATCGGGCCGATTGGCGACAACCAAGTCAGAGCAGCACCGGCAGAGTAGCGAATCTCGTCAGAAGCACCGGTCTTAATCTCGCCCCCCCACAATGTCCCAGCATCGACAAAGGCACTGGCACGAATGGTCTTATCGTCTTTCATCCCGGGGAAGGGGAACAGCAATTCGGCACTGGCCACCGCACGCCGCGTTCCGCCATAAGCATCGCCATTTTCGTCTTTTGGACCAATGGTGCCGGTTTCAAATCCTCGCAATGAACCAATCCCACCCAAGAAGAAGTTTTGGTAGAACGGCATTTTTTCTGTGCTGCCGTAAGGTTGAACAAAGCTCAACTCACCCGACAACGCCAAAGTAAAGGTTTTTGATAAGGGGAAGAACCATTGTTGTGCGTGAACAAATTTACCGTATTCAATATCGCCACCGGGTAAGCCAAATTCGGTGTTCACTCGCATCACCCGACCTTTTGTAGGCCACAGGGCGCTATCACGGGTATCACGTGCCCAACCGGCGCGGGCTAACCATGTCAGGTTGCTCTTGCCGAAATCGCGCACAAAATCACGATAGCGAATTGGACTGTCCTCAAACACTTCAACCTTATTGTGTTCTGCACCCAAACTAAAGTTGACAGTATCGTATTCGGTAATCGGTACGCCGAAACGGACAGCAAAACCCGAGGTATCGGTCTGGTAGTTGTAGCGATCAATGTTATTCGGGGTATAACGACGTGTGTAAACGTCATAACCAAGTGACACGCCGTCAATGGTGAAATACGGATCGGTAAACGACAGGTTGAGATAACGATTTAATTTGGACGTATTAAACGAAGCACTGACCGCTTTACCTGAACCAAAGAAGTTAGACTGTGAAATCCCTGCGGATAAGATCAGCCCTTCATTTTGGGCATAACCGGCCCCTAACGTCACATTACCTGTTGGCTTTTCTTTCACCGAGAAGTTGACATCGACTTGGTCAGCGGTGTCAGGCACAGGTGGGGTTTCGACGTTGACATCGGTAAAGTAACCCAGCAAATCAACCCGTTCTTTAGACCGCTTAATTTTTGCCGAGTCATACCAACCGCCCTCAACCTGCCGCATCTCACGCCGAATCACCTCATCACGAGTACGCGTATTGCCCACAATGTTAATGCGGCGTACATAACTGCG
The DNA here is from genome assembly GCF_054781915.1 of Aquaspirillum soli. Taxonomy (NCBI): domain Bacteria; kingdom Pseudomonadati; phylum Pseudomonadota; class Betaproteobacteria; order Neisseriales; family Aquaspirillaceae; genus Aquaspirillum; species Aquaspirillum soli. The sequence goes on from NZ_BAAGTM010000009.1 coordinate 63,622, forward strand.
CTTACCGGGATCGACAAAGAAGGTAAACGCCACTTGTTGTTTATCGCGATCAACCTGTGGTGCAACGTTGATATTGGCAAAGGCGTAGCCTTCTTGTCCTAAACGTTCACTTAATGCCGAGACCGAACCATTCACCTTGTCTCGCGTAAAGGTATCGCCGGTTTTGATTTGCAATAAATTACGCATTTCTGGCTCGGCAACAATTAAATCACCCGCCAGTTTGACATCAGAAACGGTGTATTTTGCCCCTTCGGTGATATTGACCGTGAGGAACATATCTTGTTTATCAGGGCTAATACTGACTTGGGTAGAGTCAATCGAAAACTCAAAGTAGCCTTGATTCAGATAAAAAGCACGTAACTTTTCTAAGTCACCAGATAATTTTGGTTTGGAATATTGATCGTCCTTCGTAAACCAAGATAACCAGCCGCCTGTCGATAACGAAAACTCTTTTAATAAATCTTTTTCTTCAAAGGCACGATTACCGACAATTCGAATCGATTTGATGCGTGCTGCCGCACCTTCGTTAATATCAAACGTAATCGCGACACGGTTACGCTCCAGTGGCGTGACTTTGGTATTGACTTCAACCGAGTATTTACCTCGGCTGTAGTATTGACGTTTTAATTCTTGTGTCGCCAAATCGAGCAAAGCACGGTCGAAAATCCGTGATTCGGCTAATCCATTTTCTTTTAAGGCTTTTTTCAGTTGGTCTTTATCAAACTCTTTTGAGCCGTTGATGATCAACTCGGCCACCACTGGACGTTCAGCCACCGAGACAATCAACACATCGCCTTCGTGCTCAATCCGCACATCGTTAAAGAAGCCGGTTGCAAACAGCGCTTTAATCGACGCTTCTGCACGCGCATCAGTGAACGTATCACCGACCTTAATCGGTAAATAGTTGAACACCGTGCCAGGCTCAGTACGTTGTACGCCTTCGACACGAATATCCTTCACCACAAAGGAGGATGCAGCCCAGGCCGGAGCCATGGCCACGCTAACAGCAGCAGCAAGGTAGGAAAGTTTCATAGGAGGCGGTCATCCCGCGAAAAGACGGTTGAAATCGTTAAAAATCGCGAAGAGCATCAAGGTCAGTAACAACACCAAACCGACGCGATAGCCAAAAGCCTGAGCTTGTTCTGATAAAGGTTTTCCCTTCACCAGCTCGGCGACATGATACAGCAAGTGCCCCCCATCCAGCATAGGAATAGGCAACAGGTTTAACACAGCTAGGCTGACACTAATCAAAGCCAAAAACTCGACATAGGACGATACACCACGCCGTGCGGTTTGACCGGCAAAATCAGCGATGGTCAAAGGCCCACTGAGATTTTGCAAACTGACATCACCCAACACCATGCGATAGAACATCGAGAACGACAGGCGCACATCACGCCATGTCCGGCTTACCGCCACCACCAGTCCATCAATCGGGCCAGCTTGTTGTTCAAATTGCAGTTGTGCCAGCCAATCACGATCTACCTGTGGTGCAACACCAATACGAGGAATGCGTTGGCCGTTTGGGGTTTCTACCCAGTTTGGTACCACCGAGACAGTAAAACGCTCCGCACCACGCTGTATGGTTAACAACAGTGGCTGTTGTGATTGTCCTTGTTGACGCAGCGCACGAACTAAATCGCCCCACTCTTTGACGGTTTGTGAACCCACGGCTTCAATGGTGTCACCAATGCGCAGGCCAGCTTGAAAGGCGGGTGAGTCCGGTTCAAGCGCAGCCACTTGTGGCAATAAACGTTGTGGCAACAATCCCAGCCCAGCGACCGCTGCAGGTTCAGCGGAGAGGCCACTGTCTTTGGGCGGTGGCAAAGTACGGGTACCGTATTCTGTATGCAGTTGAATCGCTTGTTCTGGCTGTGACAGTGCGTCAAGCAATGCCAAACGCAGCTCGGCCCAATCTTCGATGGTGGTTTCATTGACTCGCTCAACCCTGTCACCCGATTTCACGCCAGCCTGTGCCGCTGGGGTATCTGGCAACACCGTACCAATGAGAGGGCGCAAGGCTTCGGTACCCGACCACGCAAGCGCAGCATAAAACACCACCGCCAACAGCAAATTAGCCGCTGGCCCTGCCGCTACCACGGCCATCCGCGCCAAGACGGGTTGTGCCGCAAAGGTATGGGCACGCCAAGCCTCGGGCATCTGCGGTTCGTAAGTGTCTAGCATTTTGACATAACCACCGAGGGGGATGGGCGCCAATGTCCACTCAGTCCCATGACGATCACGCCAGCTAAACAGCGGTTTACCGAACCCCACCGAAAAGCGCAGAACATGAATCCCAGCACGCCGCGCCACCCAATAGTGGCCCAGCTCGTGAAATGTCACCAAGATACCAATGGCAACTAAGAACGCTAACACCGTGGTTAGCATGTGATTCGCTCCACGTGTTGCAAGGTGTAACTGCGTACAGCCTTATCCAAAGCAAACAAATCATCCAAACACCCACTGTTTGCGTGGGCAAAGTGTGTCAAAGCGTTTTCTACCAATTGGGGAATGGCAGTAAAGCGGATTTTTTCCGCTAAGAAAGCCGCCACTGCAATTTCGTTGGCGGCATTTAACACCGCTGGGGCATCAGCCCCCTGTTCTAATGCAGCAAAAGCCAAGCTTAATGCGGGGAAACGCACAAGGTCTGGTTGTTCAAATGTCAGTGGAGGCAAAGACAAAAAGTCTAAAGCGGCGACACCAGCCGAGATCCTCTCTGGCCATGCCAAAGCATGGGCAATCGGTGTCCGCATATCAGGGGTGCCCAATTGGGCTAAGACGGAGCCATCACGGTAGCGCACCATAGAATGAATCACACTTTGCGGATGCACCACCACTTCAATTTGCTCTGGTGTGGCATCAAACAGCCAGCGTGCTTCAATAACCTCTAAGCCTTTATTCATCAGCGAAGCTGAATCAACAGAAATTTTACGTCCCATCACCCAATTTGGATGCGCACAGGCTTGGGCAGGGGTCACTGAGGAGAGAGCATCAGCAGAGAGTTGTCGAAATGGGCCACCCGAGGCAGTGAGGATAATTTTCTCAACCCCTGCTTCAGCCAATGACACACAATCAGCAGGCAAAGATTGGAAAATCGCATTGTGTTCACTATCGATGGGCAATAAACGTGCGCCAGATTGTGCCACCGCTTCCATAAAAAAGCGGCCGGCCATAACCAAGGCTTCTTTATTGGCCAATAAAACCTTTTTTCCCGCTTGTGCCGCTGCCAAGGCTGGCGGTAAACCCGCCGCCCCGACAATCGCCGCCATCACGGCATCCACCTCGGGATGAGCGGCAATATCTCGCAATGCCTCAGCCCCGTATAACACTTCTGTAGTGCACCCTTGTTCACTCAGGCGCTGTTGTAGCTGGGCAGCGCTTGAAGCTTCGAGCGTCACGGCATAACGAGGATGAAATTGGACACACTGCTGTGCCAATTTATCAATTTGTTGTCCACCGCTTAATGCAAAAACTTGATAGCGGTCGGGGTGTCGCGCCACGACATCGAGGGTATTGACGCCAATCGTCCCTGTCGCACCCAAAACCGTCAGTAATTGTGGCGAGGAAGAAGACATTTGCTGTTTCACGCGATAATCCCGTTCATGTTTGCGATTGGATAACACACTAGAAGGCAGAGAGATAAGCTTGTAACGCCGCCGCAACTGCCAACACGGCAATCAAACTATCAATTCTATCCAGCACGCCACCATGCCCCGGCAGTAATTGGCTAGAGTCTTTCATCCCCGCTTGACGTTTAAACCATGATTCTAATAAATCACCCACAATACTCACTGCGGTCAGCGCCCACGCTACGACCACCCACATCCAAACCGGCAACGCCCACGGCTGTAACAATTTGGTTTGCGCCAAAATAGCAGCATAAATCGCTACCGCGACCAAAGCCCCATAAACCCCTTCCCAACTTTTGCCAGGGCTAATTGCTGGAGCTAATTTACGACGGCCAAAGGTTTTGCCAGAAAAATAGGCAGCCGTATCAGCCAACCAAACCAAGGCCATCAAAGCCAGCAACAAACTGGCAGCAGTTGGACTAGGGCGCCATGTTTGTAAGGCACTCCAAGCCGGTAACAACAATAACCATCCCAACCCCATTGCTAACAGAGGTTGCTGTAACAGTGACCAACGCTGTTTTAGCCATAGCGGTGCCACCACAAACCAAAACACTAACACCATGCCATGCACAACCAGTGGCAAAGAATAAGCCACCGTTGCAGAGAACGTAGCCCACGCCCCAAGGCCAGCGCATGACAGCACAAGATAGGTGATTTGTTGTAGACGAGATAACTTGACTAGGCGTGACCATTCCCACAGCCCTAGTACAGTAATCAGCGCAGTAAACGCAGCCCATTGCCGAGAATCAAAAGCAAACAAGGCCGCTAACATCACTGGCAATAACACCAGAGCAGTCAGGACACGCAATTTCAGCATAAGACTAATCCAAGCGACGCAGCGCGGGGTCAAGCTGTTCGCTGGTGCGGCCAAAGCGACGTTCGCGACAACGATAAGAATGCATAGCCGCTTCGAGCGCAGCGCGGTCGAAATCTGGCCATAAAGTTTCGGTGAAATACAACTCGGCATAAGCCAGCTGCCACAGCAAGAAATTACTCACTCGCTGCTCACCACCTGTGCGAATAAATAAATCAGGTTCAGGTGCCTGACCTAAGCACAAATAGGGCTGAAGGTCAGCTTCTTGTACCGGTTGAGAAGGATCGTGACCTGCGGCAAGCAGCTGGTTGACGGCATGTAAGATGTCCCACCGCCCACCGTAGTCGGCAGCAACGGTCAGTACCAAACCTTGGTTATGCGCTGTACGCGCTTCAGCCGCCTCGATACGCGCCACCAAGTCGGCAGAAAAACGGGCACGGTTCCCAATCACTTGCAGGCGAATATCATTGCGGTGGAGGCGCTCTACCTCGCGCTCAAGCACATCCAAGAATAAGCCCATCAAAAAGGACACTTCTTCGAGTGGCCGTCGCCAATTTTCGCTTGAAAAGGCGAACAGCGTCAGGTATTGCACCCCAAGTTCAGAACAAGCGCGCACCGTGGCGCGCACTGCTTCCACCCCGCGTTTATGCCCCGCAATTCGGGGTAAAAAGCGGCGTTTTGCCCAGCGCCCATTGCCATCCATAATGATGGCAATGTGGCGGGGAACGGCATCTACCGTGGGCAGAGTTTGCGTGCTACTGGGCAAAGGGTAATGCTCCTTAGATTTCCATCAGCTCTTTTTCTTTTTCTGCCAAAGCTTTGTCGATTTCGGCGACAAACTTGTCAGTCAGCTTTTGGATGTCTTCTTGGGCACGACGCTCTTCGTCTTCGGTAATCGCTTTGTCTTTCAACAAATTTTTCAGATCGTTATTGCTATCACGGCGCACATTACGAACGGCCACACGGGCGTTTTCTGCTTCACCTTTCACGATTTTGGTTAAATCGCGACGACGTTCTTCAGTCAACATCGGCATTGGCACACGAATTAAATCGCCATTAGAAGCAGGATTCAGACCCAAATCAGAGTCACGAATCGCTTTTTCAATTTTTGCCGCCATGCCCTTTTCCCATGCTTGCACCCCGATGGTGCGCGCATCGATCAGCGTGACATTACCGACTTGGTTAATCGGTGTGGGCGAACCGTAATAATCGACAGTAATATGGTCGAGCAAACCGGTATGAGCGCGACCAGTCCGCACTTTGGTCAAATCGGTTTTGAAGGTTTCTAGGGTTTTTTGCATCCGCTGTTCAGCAGATTTTTTAACATCATTAATCATTGGAAATCACACTCCAAAGCAAGGGTTGGAGAAAAAAATGTTTAGCAGTGTACCAGTGTGCCTTCATCATCGCCAAGCACCACACGGCGCAGACCGCCTTCTTTGAAAATGCTAAACACTTTGATATTCAGTTTTTGGTCACGACATAATGCCAATGCAGTGGCATCCATGACTTTCAGATTTTTAATAATTGCTTCATCAAAAGTCAGTTTTTGATAACGGGTAGCTTCGGGATTTTTCTTTGGATCGTCCGTGTAAACGCCGTCAACCTTGGTGGCTTTTAACATTACATCGACATTCATTTCCATCCCACGCAACGCAGCAGCGGTGTCAGTGGTAAAGAAAGGATTACCAGTCCCTGCGGCAAAAATCACCACTTTGCCATCTTCCAAATACTGCAATGCCTTGCTGCGAATATAGGGCTCGGCAATCTGCTGCATGGTTAAGGCCGATTGCACACGAGCGGACATACCACGACGACTCATGGCATCTTTCAACGCCAGCGCATTCATCACGGTTGCCAACATCCCCATATAGTCTGCTGTGGCACGATCCATCCCAGCAGCAGTCGGTGCCACACCACGGAAGATATTGCCACCACCGATTACGATTGCAATTTGCACACCGAAAGCGAGCACTTCTTGAATTTGGGTCACAATTTGTTCGATGGTTTCACGGTTGATACCGTAGCTGTCATCCCCCATCAGGGCTTCGCCGGACAGTTTCAGCAGGATGCGCCGATAGGCCGGGGTGCGGGTTTCGCTCATGACTTAGACCTTTATAAATGCTTAAAAGATAAAACAGTGACAATCGGAATTGCCAAATCAGCAAACTTGAACCAAGCAAATTTCCTCATTTGGCATACCCAATCAGTATGTTCGAAAAAAGGCACCTCATAACCGAGGTGCCTTTTCGCGTAAGAAAACAGAAATTACGCTTTGCTTGCAGCAGCAGCGGCAGCAGCCACTTCAGCAGCGTAATCTTCCTGTTTTTTCTCGATGCCTTCGCCCACGATGAACATGGTGAAACGATTCACTTTCGAGGATTTTTCAGCCAACAGTTTTTCAACGGTTTGGTCTGGGTTTTTCACGAAAGCTTGGCCCAATAAGGTGACTTCGGCCAAGTATTTAGTGATACGACCTTCAACCATTTTCGCCACGATATCAGCAGGTTTGCCAGATTCAGCAGCTTGAGCGGTGTAGATACGACGTTCGGATTCTAAGGTTTCTGCAGGCACTTCATCTTTCGATACGCAGATTGGCTTAGAAGCTGCGATGTGCATTGCAATATCTTTACCCACTTGCTCTTCAGCACCGTCAAAATCAACCAACACGCCAATTTTCGAACCGTGCAGATAAGCAGCCAATTTGCCAGCGGTTTCATAGCGAACAAAGCGACGAACAGAGATGTTTTCGCCCAGTTTTGCGATCACTGCCTTACGTTCTGCTTCCAAAGCACCATCATTAGCAGCCATCAGCGCTTCAACATCAGCTGGGTTAACAGCCAACACCGATTTAGCAGCGGCATTGGCAAAAGCCAAGAAGCTGTCATCTTTTGCCACGAAGTCAGTTTCGCAGTTGACTTCTAACAACACGCCGTGTTGACCTTCGATCAAGTGAGCAATCACGCCTTCGGCAGCGGTACGGCCAGCCAATTTACCTGCTTTCGCACCCGATTTAATACGCAGGATTTCTTCAGCTTTTTTGATATCGCCTTCTGCTTCAACCAGGGCTTTTTTGCATTCCATCATGCCCAGACCGGTTGCGGCACGCAGATCGGCCACCATTTTTGCGCTAATTTCAGCCATTGAATGACTCCTGAATAAATAGAATTACGGTTGTGAGGCCACAGCCGTGAAAGATACGATTTTGGCAATTACCGTTTGATGACAAGCGGCAATAACGCCACATTCAAAAAAAGGGGCATACGCCCCTTTTTCCTTAGACTGTCTCGAGCAGATTACTCAGCAGCGGCAGCTTGTGCTTCAGCAGCAGCGGCAACCACTTCTTGCAGCGATTGTGCTTTGCCTTCCAACACGGCATCAGCGATACCACGAGCGTACAGACGAATTGCGCGAGCAGAGTCGTCGTTACCAGGGATCACATAGTTCACGCCGTCTGGGCTGTTGTTGGTATCCACCACGCCAATCACTGGAATACCCAGTTTTTGTGCTTCGCTCACTGCGCCTTTTTGGTAGCCAGTGTCGATAATGAAGATTGCGTCAGGCAAACCTTTCATTTCGCGGATACCGCCCAAGCTGCGGTCGAGTTTTTCGACTTCGCGTTGCAGGTCCAACATTTCTTTTTTGTTGTAACCGGCATCAGCATTGGTCAACAAGGCTTGTTTGTCTTCCAGACGCTTGATCGATTGTTTGACGGTTTTGAAGTTAGTCAACATACCGCCCAACCAGCGTTGGTCAACGTAAGGCATACCAGCGCGTGCGGCTTCTTCGCGCACGATGTCACGAGCTTGACGCTTTGTACCCACGAACAACACGGTACCTTTGTTTGCAGTCAAACGACGCACATAGTTTTGTGCTTCGAGGAACAAAGGCAGGGTTTTTTCGAGGTTGATGATATGAATCTTGTTGCGGCTGCCAAAAATGTACTGAGACATTTTTGGGTTCCAGAAGCGAGTTTGGTGACCAAAGTGCACGCCAGCTTCGAGCATTTGGCGCATAGTAACTTGAGTGGACATCAGTAATTCCTGAAAATCAAAGGGTTATTCCGCCATTCGCGCGGTTGACCTAAAGGCACCCTTTGGCGCGAATGTGAGTAATACGCGCTAACTCATTAGCGCGGCGCGAGAGGATAGCACAGAAGGCACAACCGCTTCAATGTAAAACTAACGCGGCGGTAACGGCAAAATGGCACTGCCGTCATATACCAACAAGGCAAACAGCTGTTCGCTTAGCCCACGTAACTGTTGCAACTGCGCACCATCCGTAGGCATGTCTTGCTGTTGTTGGCCGAGTAATTGGCGTGCTAATTGATGAATTTCGCGATGTAAACGGTCGATTTCAGCAAACAATGCTGGCGAACCATAGCGGGTTAAATCTTCTTGCAACAGCCATTGACCAAAACGGCATTGCGTTTCATCTAATGCAGGCAAAGGTATGGCAGAAGGGACGGATGAGAGGTGTGATTCAATTGCACGAATCCACGCCCGATGTTCCACCGCTGCAAATAATAATGGCAATAGATCACGGCTGGCCCGCGAAAGACTGCGCCAGCGCACAGGCGGCTGCCAAGTTGCCAACCACGCCGCCACCTGTTCCGCCGGCATGGGATGTGCAATAGCAAACCCCTGCGCCAACTCACATCCTAAACGTAATAAAAAATTACCTTGCTCTTCTGACTCCACGCCCTCTGCCACCACACGGCAGCGGAAAGCATGAGCCAGCCCTAACACGCCCTCGAGCATCGCCAAATCATCAGGGTCGTTCAACATATTGCCAACAAAACGATGATCAATTTTAAGCTGACTGGCGGACAGACGGCGGATATAGTCAAGCGAACTATAACCAGTGCCAAAATCATCCAATGCCACAGCCACCCCCAAGGCATTGCAGGCGCGAATCGCCTCCGATGTCGCCGCCATATCATCGAGTGCGCTGGTTTCTATGATTTCTAAACACAGACTAAAACGCGGTAATTCGGGGTAACGCGCCAGCACCTCACCCAAAAATGGCAGAAATGCAGACGATTGAAATTGTCGGGCACTCAGATTGACACTGACAGAAATCGATAAACCTTGCGTTTGCCATTGCAACATTTGTTGTAGCGCGGAATGCACCACCCATTCACCCAGCTGCAAACACAACTTATCATTATCTAAAATAGGTAGAAAATCTCGCGGTAAAACAACCGTGTCTGAATCGGGCTGCCAGCGCAACAGTGCCTCGACCGCCATCAGTTCACCCGTGCGCATATTGACTTGTGGCTGATACAACAAGAAAAATTCGCCCAAAGTAAATGCTTGGTGCAAACGTTCTAAGCGTTGATGCAACTCACGCGCCCGTTTGTCTTCTTCGGGATCAAAAAAACGATAGCGATTCTTACCGCTTTGTTTCGCACGATACATCGCTTGATCGGCTTGGCGGAGTAGAAAATCGGCATCAACCGCGCCATGCACAGGATAGAGGGCAACCCCAATGCTGGCCGACACTTGCAGCTGTGCATCACCAAATGCCACCGGCTGTGCTGCCGCCCCTAACAGACGATCAAGCAAGATGATCGTATCAGCATGTTCCGATAGATCGGTGACCACCGCCACGAATTCATCACCACCTAACCGTGCGACGGTATCGGTCTCTCGTAAGGCTTGCCGCATTCGCCGCGCCACAGTGGTCAACAGCACGTCACCTGCTTGATGACCATAGGTGTCATTCACCGCCTTGAAGCCATCCAAATCAATATAAATCAAGGCAATTTTGCTATTTTGGCGATGGGTATGACGCATTTCTTGGCTCAGACGATCAGCCAACAAAGCGCGGTTTGGCAAACCCGTCAAAGCATCAAAATGGGCCAGCCGTTCTAGTTGTTGTTGTTGCTGTTTTTGTAGCGTGATATCCGTAAAGAAACAGACATAATGAGAAATCACCCCACGACCATCGTAAACCGCACTGATCATCAACTGGGCAATAAACAATTCACCATTCTTACGCTGATTCCACACCTCACCCTGCCATTGCCCCTGCTGTTGGAGATATGACCATAGATTGTCATCAAAAGCGGCTTGATGCTGCGGCGCATTCAACAAATAGGGAGGTTGATTGAGTAGCTCATCGCGGGGATAACCAGTCATATCACTCAAAGCAGCATTACATTCGATGATATGACCATCCGGCGCGGTAATCATGATGCCTTCAGAGGCGTGGGTAAACACCGTTGCGGCAAGGCGCGCATCCGCTTCACGATCATGTCGCAGGATGGCATAGCGGATGGCTTTTCTGACGTTACTGCCATCGGTGCCTTTACTGAGAAAATCTTCTGCGCCGGCGGCAATCGCTGTTTGAATGGTTTCGTGCTGGTCCAACCCTGTTAGCACCACAATCGGCGCATCAGGTAATAATTTACGGCAGCTGGCCACCGTTGAGATGCCAAAAGAATCTGGCAAATTAAGGTCGAGCAATACCACATCGGGGTGAATCCCTTGGTGGATTTTGCGTTCAGCTGCCGCCAGACTTTCGACAATATGAACATCAAATGCGGTTGGACTGCGCTCTAAAAGCTGCCATCGAATCAGTTGTGCATCACCAGGATCATCCTCGATCACAAGCACAACAGGGCAAGCGGCGGGTGTGCTGGTAGGATCGGGATACATGGATTTTTCCTATGTGAAGAACAAAAAAGACTGAAAGCATATCAAATTTTCATCAAGCAACCAAAGCATCTATTGCCATTTCTGGTTGAGCTTGCCATTTTGGCAACGAAAAATAAAACATACTGCCACACCCTTCGCCAGCAGATTCAATCCAAATTTTTCCACCATGTCGCTCAACAATTTTACGGCACACCGCCAGCCCCACCCCGCTGCCCTCATATTCATTACGAGTATGCAAACGCTGAAAGACTTTGAACAAGCGGTGGAATTGGTTTGGTGCAACACCAATCCCATTATCTTTGACACAAAATAACCACCCTTCCTCATCCTTCGCTTCTACGGTGATGACGATATGGGGGGTGCGATCTCGTGCGCGATATTTGATTGCGTTACCAATTAAATTTTGAAATAAACGGGTCAGTTCATCACGAGAGGCGTGTAATTGTGGCCACTCGCCAAGGATGTCGATGTGCGCTTGTGCTTCATGAATCGCTGGCGACAAAAAATGTAATGCTTCATCAAGACGTTCACGACTGTCCACTACGGCCAAAGGTGACCCTTTGCGCCCAACCCGAGAGTATTCCAACAACGACACCAACATCTGATCCATACGCAACGCACCATCACGAACAAAGAACATCATCTGTTGTGTATCGGTGTTGAGATGTTGTGCCAAACTTTGTTCCAACAGTTGCACATAGCTGCTGATCATTCGCAGGGGTTGGCGTAGATCATGCGAAGCAACATAGGCAAACTGTTCTAATTCGGCATTGGAACGAGCCAGTTCCTCGCGTTGTAGCGCCAATAAACGTTCGGTTTCTTTACGTTGCGTAATGTCGCGATAAATCGCCAAGAAGTGAGGCTGATTTTCTAATTCCACCCGTTGCACTGTGACATGGACAGTGATCAGACTGCCATCTTGCTTGCGGTGTAGCGTTTCAAAATCGTCATAACCCTCGGTTAACAGATGTTCGAAACGAGCAGCAGTTTCTTCTGGATGTTCATAGGCATCGTATGCTGGAATCGGCAAAAGCGCGAAATCGTCTGCGCTATAACCCAGCTGTTGATGGGCAGCAGGATTGAATTGCACAGGTAAAGCGGTTTCAGGGTCGATCAATACCACCCCATCTGGCAACATATCGAACAGACTACGCATCCGTGCCTCGCTGCTACGTAAGGCAAACTCGGCTTGTTTACGGCGGCTGATATCAGTATGGGTGCCAGCCATCCACAGTGGTTTACCTTCTGCATCCCATGAAATAACCTTGCCACGGTCTAACACCCACACCCAATGCCCTTCACGGTGCAGCATCCTGACTTCAACCTCGTAACAATCTATTTCACCTGCAAAGTGCGCGTTGAGTAAGGATTCTGAGGCGGCAAAATCTTCTGGATGGGCAAACTTTAACCATGTGTTGATGTTGATGGGTTGGAGTTCGTCTAATCGATAGCCAATGATTTCTGCCCATCGTTCATTAAAACGGGTTTCACCTGAAGGAATATGCCATTCCCACGTACCAACACCGGTTCCCCACAAAATATTGCTTAAACGCTGCCGTTCTTGTTCAAGATGGTGTTCCAGCGTTTTGAGATGGGTTTGGTCAAACAAATAGCCACGGATATGCAGCAGTTCACCTTTGTCATCGAATACCAGACGGGTGAAGTCGTAATACCAGCGGTAGTCACCGTCCTTGTGTTGAATTCGATAGCTTTGTTCAAAGTGCAGCGTCTTGGAATGAATATAAGATGCCACCTCGGCTGCGACTCGAGATTGATCTTCAGGATGAATTAAATCAAAGAAGTGGAAATCATCAGCAAAGACTTCGTGTTTTTGATAGCCGAGCACCGCCGCCACGTTATCGGACACATGACGCAACGGCCATCCGGGTGTGGGTTGCCAACTCATCACGGTCACCGGGCCAGAAGCAAAGAGTTGGAGCTCTTCTTCTAGATGTTGTTGTGCGATTTTGCGTAGGCCAATATCGTGCCAAGTGACCAAGACACAGTCTTCACCCTCAGCAGAAAACGAAGATAGTGAGACCTCAGCAAAAAATAAGCTGCCGTCAGCACGAATATGAGTCCATTCGAAGCGTTGTTGTGGTTCACCATCACTTAACAATTGCATCAAACTACTGGCTTTTTGCTCGGATAATTCGCCATCTGGCTGATAACGTGGCGATAATTCACCCGGGGTTTTACCAATAATGGCATGGCTATCACCATAGCCTAAGATATTCAGCGCAATCGGATTGCAATCGACAAATCGACCTTGTCGAATCACCAGCGCAGGTTCAGGAAAATGATGTAATACCAAACGAAGGTAGTGATGTTTTTTCTGGCTTGTTTGCCATTGCCACCAAAGCACAGCGCAAAGGCACAACAACAGGAAGGCGATCAACCATGGAAACAACGGTGAAGCCATGATGACAGACTCTGAGTAAGGTCGAGTATTTGCTATCGCAGCACCACTAACGATAGCACCTATTAACAGCAAACAAATCTGTCCCCAGACACGAGACACGAGACACGAGACACGAGACACGAGACACGAGACACGAGACACGAGACACGAGACACGAGACACGAGACACGAGACACGAGACACGAGACACGAGACACGAGACACGAGACACGAGACACGAGACACGAGACACGAG
>NZ_BAAGTM010000009.1:77482-100575 GCF_054781915.1 Aquaspirillum soli
AGACACGAGACACGAGACACGAGACACGAGACACGAGACACGAGACACGAGACACGAGACACGAGACACGAGACACGAGACACGAGACACGAGACACGAGACACGAGACACGAGACACGAGACACGATTTTATCCCTGTCTAAAAGTTGACAAAAACAATTATATCACAAAGAAATATTTTTTGTTTAATTTTTACAAAAAAGCCATTTATATCAATTAATACAAATTCTCAACCACTAATAACCACGGACGCCCCCCTGCTTCGAGCTGAATCTTGCCATTTTCATCTAATTGGACACGAATTTTTGTCACTGAATTACGCACATTGCCACCAATTGCATAGAGATAAGGCTGCTCAATGTTCACCACCACATCACAATGCATCGGCGCACGCGACAGCTGTTCAACTTGCTGCCACGCCACCTCGGTTCGTACGGCACAAATCAAATCGCCGACCTGTGGTGCATAGGCTGTTCGTTCATGGACTCGAAAATAAGGCGAAGGGTGATCCAGTAGATATCGCAAGTATTGCCAATGTGCTGCACGAGAGGGCAACACGGTTTCTGGCACACCGGCTTGCCGCATCGCCCAAGAAATAAACACCGCCGACCACGGCTGTGTACACACATTCGACTGGGTAAAACCCGTTCGCCCAACTGCACACCAATACTGTTGAATTCGCTCTACATACTGCGGCGCATCATCTTCCCACGCACCAAGGCGCGGAATACTGGCAATGCCCTGTTCAATTTGTAAGGTTTGTTGACCAAAAAAGACCCATTCATCGTTTACCACTTGCACCAAACGCTGTTTGATTTCTGCCGTAGGGACTTCGGCAGTTGCCACAGGCTCACAACTGTGGGTGGGCAACGATGCGGCAAAACCAAGCGGAGGGCACAACAAAGATGGGGTTAAGGGTGGGCAGCGAAGGGGAGAGGACGCTGATGAGGCAGTGGTGGGGGAATGCGCGCAACCAGTCAGCCCAAGAAAAAACGGCAGTAATAAAAACAAACAGCCCTGTGCAAAACAGGGCTGTTGTTGTGCTGACGCAGTAAATAACGCCATACCCTAATTACAGGGTCAAACCGCCGGTCACTTCAATTGCTGCACCGTTGATGTAGCTAGCATCATCAGAGGCCAAGAAAGCATACACGCTGGCGATTTCTTTTGGATCGGCCATACGTTTCATTGGCACTTTTTCTTCCATTGCCTGAATCACTTTTTCTGGCATGGATTTCAGGATTGGGGTAGCAACAAAGCCAGGGCACACGGCGTTAGCGCGGATCCCTTTTTTACCCAATTCTTTTGCCCAAGTTTTGACGAAACCGATCACGCCAAATTTGGTAGCAGCATAGTTGGTTTGACCGAAGTTACCGTACACGCCAACCACGGAGGAAGCGTTCAGAATCACGCCAGAACCTTGTGCAACCATGGTGTCAACCACTGCACGAGCGCAGTTGTAAACACCGCGCAAGTTGATGTCGATCACTTTATCGAATTGGTCGTCAGTCATTTTGAGCAACTGAGCATCTTGCACGATGCCCGCATTGTTCACTAATACATCGATACGGCCAAAGCGAGTTTTCAGGTCGCCAACCATGTCTGCGATCTGCGCTTTGTTGGTGACATTCACCACATAGCCAACAGCTTCACCGCCAGCAGCTTTGATTTCGTTGACGACAGCGTCAATCGCTTCTTGATTCAAATCGCAAACGGCAACAATTGCGCCTTCTTGGGCGAATTTCAGGGCTGTTGCATGGCCGATGCCGCTGGCACCGCCGGTGATGATCGAGACTTTACCTTGCAAACGCATGATCTGTTCCTTTGTACACTCGAGAATCGTAAGGCTACTCGAACTCGGGCCAATCAAACCCGAGCCGAGCGCATTATCTCCACCATCCGCCTTCTTGTTTTTATCCGGTTGCTTATTCATAAAATGGGGATAAGCAACTCAGGGAAGCGGTCTCACGACACGGCCAACAAAACGCGGCTGTGTAAACGTGATGATTTCTGCACTGCAAAATTTATCGTGCAGTGCAGAATGCCGAGAGTATAACCACAGGCTTTCACTCGGTAAAGTTATTGCAGAAAAATTTCACAAAACGATCATATTTGATTCGTTACCCAACGCGCGAGAAGCCTCGGGGTTCAGCCCGAGGTCAAGAACGCAGACGCTGAAAACAGACAGCAGGTAATCGAAACGCTTAGCTTAAACCACGCGAGGCCAAGTAATCCTCATAATTGCCCATGTAATGCTCATAGCCCCCTTTGCCGTCAAGCTCGAGGATTTGCGTGGCCAACGAGCTCACAAATTGGCGGTCATGCGACACAAAAATCAACGTGCCTTTGTACTTTTCCAACGCCATGTTGAGCGATTCAATCGACTCCATATCCATGTGGTTGGTCGGTTCATCCATAATCAGCACATTTGGCTTGGTCAAAATCAGCTTGCCGTACAACATCCGACCTTTTTCACCGCCGGATAACACGCGCACGGGCTTGCTCACATCATCGCCACCAAACAACAAACGGCCTAACGTGCCACGCACCACTTGCTCGTCATCCCCTTCTTGGGTCCATTGTCGCATCCACTCCGTCAGATTCATGTCAGTGTCAAAATCAGACTCGTGATCTTGGGCGTAATAACCGACTTGCGCCTTATCCGCCCATTTAATGGTGCCGGCGTCTGCAGTGACACCAGCGGCATTTGCTGCCTCGTATGCCCCCGCCAACAGTTTCACCAATGTCGATTTACCGGCACCGTTCGGGCCAATAATCGCCAAGCGTTGGCCTGCTTCAAGGATAAAATCCATCTTTTGGAACAAGGGTTGGTCAAACGATTTTGACAGTCCAGCAGTTTCCACCGCTTGACGGTGTAGCTTTTGTTTATCGTCTAACTCAAAGCGGATAAATGGGTTTTGGCGGCTCGATGGTTTGACATCCACCATTTCTGATTTGAGCTTATCAACTTGTTTCAGCCGGCTGGTGGCTTGGCGAGCTTTTGATTTATTAGCCGAGAAACGCGCCACGAATTCTTGCAATTCTTGGATACGTTCTTTTGCCTTCGCATTCGACGACAGTTGGCGTTCACGCGCTTGTGCCGAAGCAATCATGTAGTCGTCGTAATTGCCGGGGTAAATCCGGATGGTGTTGTAATCCAAGTCTGCCATGTGGGTACAGACTTCATTTAAGAAGTGACGATCGTGCGAGATGATAATCATGGTGCAATTACGATCGTTCAACACATGCTCTAACCAACGAATCGTATTGATGTCCAAGTTGTTGGTCGGTTCATCTAACAACAAAACATCAGGATTGGAGAACAGCGCTTGCGCCAACAACACCCGCAGTTTGAAACCCGGCGCCACTTCGCGCATGGGGCCGTTGTGTAATTCGGTCGGAATGCCGACACCTAACAACAATTCGCCTGCTCGTGCCTCGGCGGTATAGCCATCGTATTCCGCAAATTTGGCTTCCAACTCAGCGGCACGCATGTAGTCGTCTTCGGTTGCTTCGAGGTTGGCATAAATCGCATCGCGTTCGCTCATTGCCGCCCACATTTCAGTGTGTCCCATCAACACAACGTCGAGCACCCGCTGGTCTTCATAGGCAAACTGATCTTGGCGCAACTTACCCAAACGCATACCGGGTTCTAAGGAAACATTACCCGACGTTGGCTCTAAATCGCCGCCGAGTATCTTCATGAAAGTCGATTTACCGGAACCATTGGCACCGATGAGACCATAACGATTGCCCTCGCCGAACTTTACAGAAACATTTTCGAACAAGGGTTTGGCACCGAACTGCATGGTGATATTGGCTGTGGTAATCACGAAGTGGCCTTTGCTAACTGACTGTATCAAAGAAAGAAAGTGGGCGATTGTAGCACAGCACACGCTAACATTCTGCGTAGGGCGAAAGAGGGATTCACGCCGTTAGGCTGAATTGGGCTACAATCAACGCTTGTTATCTTAATTCCCGTGACAGGCCTAAAGATATGCTTACAGGTAGCTTGGTCGCTATTGTGACCCCTATGTTGGAAGACGGTAGTGTCGATTATGCAGCACTCGACCGTCTGGTAGATTTTCATATTGATAATGGGACTAGCGGCATTGTTGCTGTTGGTACGACAGGTGAATCAGCCACTTTAGCGGTTGAAGAACATTTGAGCGTAGTTGAAGCAGTCATCAAACGCAGTGCAGGCCGTGTGCCAGTGATTGCTGGAACGGGTGCGAATTCGACTGCGGAAGCCATTGAGTTGTCACGCGCCGCAGAAAAAATCGGTGCCAATTACACCTTATCCGTAGTGCCTTACTACAACAAACCAACCCAAGAAGGTTTGTATCAACATTTCCGTGCTATCGCAGAAGCCACTGCCATCCCAATGATTTTGTATAACGTGCCGGGACGCACGGTGGCGGACATGAGCAATGACACAGCACTCCGTTTGGCTGAAATCCCCAATATTGTTGGGATTAAAGATGCGACGGGTGATTTAGGTCGTGGCTGTGATTTGTTCTTGCGAGCCCCAGAAGACTTTGCCATTTACACCGGTGATGATGCGAGCTCCTTGGCCTTTCTGCTGTCTGGGGGGAATGGGGTGATTTCGGTCACTGCCAACGTCGCACCGCGTCAGATGGCAGATTTATGCCAAGCATGTGCTGAGGGTGATGTTCGCCGCGCCCGTTCCATCAATGACCCCTTACAAGGTTTGCACAAACATCTCTTCTGCGAAGCCAACCCCATTCCAGTGAAATGGGCTTTGGAACGGATGGGTTTAATTGGCCCCACATTGCGTCTGCCTCTGACCCGCCTATCCGAAGGCGCACAAGCCCAAGTTGAAGCCGCCTTGACCCAAGCAGGTTTGCTCTAAGCTCTTTATACGCAAGAAGGAAAACCATGAAGGCTCGTTTTGTCACTCTCTTGCTGTTAGCAGCAGGTGGTTTAGCTGCCTGCAGCAGCAATACCGAACCCCTTGCCGGCAAAAAGCTAGACTACCAATCAGCGGATCCTAACCGCAAAGGCGCACTTGAAGTCCCTCCCGATCTCACGACGCCCGAGCTGAAAAATACCTATGCCCTACCCAAAGGCACAGTCAGCGCCAATGCCGCTCAACAGGCAGCATTGAACAAGCAACAAAGCGAGGCCAAAGGCAAACAAGGGGTATTGGTCAATGTGCCTAATGTGAAGTTAGAGCGCGATGGCTCACAACGCTGGCTGCGGGTTACCCAAACGCCAGAAGCCTTATGGCCAATTTTGGAAGAGTTCTGGCAAGACAATGGTTTTGTGATTAAAACCAATGAGCCTAAATTGGGTTTGATGGAAACCGACTGGGCGGAAAATCGTGCCAAACTGCCACAGGATGGCGTGCGCTTCTTGTTGTCAAAAGTGGGTTTAGATGGTCTGTATTCGACGCCCGAACGCGATAAATTCCGTGTCCGAATCGAGCGTGGCGCACAAGGTACCGAGGTTTATTTCACGCATCGCGGTTTAGTTGAGGTGTACTCGGATGAGAGCAAGGGCCAAACCATGTGGCAAGCCCGTGCAGCTGATCCAGAGTTAGAAGCGGAACTGCTTGGCCGCTTTATGTTGCGCCTTGGCTTGAACGAAGAAAAAGCCCGCGAAGAAATCAAAAATAGCCAAGTCGCCCCAGCGACGACTCGCGCCCGTGTTGAAGGTAACAGCGTTGTCGTCAATGATCCATTTGATCGGGCATGGCGCCGCAGTGGTTTGGCTTTAGATCGTGCAGGTTTGGTGGTGGTTGACCGCAATCGTCAAGCGGGGGTGTATTATGTCCGCCCAGCACAAACTGAGTTGGATAAGAAAGACGAAGGTGGATTCTGGTCTAGCCTCGCCTTCTGGCGTAGTAAAGGCAGTGATACCGCGACGAATAAGCAACCCGCCTTACAAGTGAAATTAAGCGGTGCAGCAGAAAACCAAACTCGCATTCAACTGTTAGATCCACAAGGCCATCCCTTGTCGGAACAACAAAGCAGTTCTATTTTGCGTGCGCTGCAACAACAGCTTAATTAACCCTCTCTGTTACCCAACAGCAGCCAAAGGGCGGTTCATACGAATCGCCCTTTTTTCTTCGTATCGTTTCAAGTCCAGAGACAATCCCATGTACTGCCCTACATTGTTTCGCGAACAACATCTCGACAAACTACATGAGGTCATCAAAAAACATCCTCTTGCGATGTTAATCACCACCGGAGAAAGTGGCCTCACCGCCAATTTGATTCCTTTTTCTCTTTCTCCTGTTGGTGAATATGGCACGCTGCATGCCCACTTAGCACGAGGCAATAGCCAACTCAAAGACTTACAGCAAGACAGAGAGGTGTTAGTGGTCTTTCAAGGCCCTGAGGCTTATGTGTCACCATCTTGGTATCCATCCAAAGCCGAACAAGGCAAAGTCGTACCAACGTGGAATTTTGTGATGGTACAAGTAAGGGGCAAGGCGAAACTGATAGAAGATGCAGCTTGGTTGCGAGCACAGGTTGAGCAACTGACCGACCAACAAGAACAAACACGGCCACACCCATGGCGGGTCAACGACGCACCTGAAACATTTATCGAACAGCAATTGAAAGGGATTGTTGGGGTTGAAATTCCGATCTGCCAGATTGAGGGCAAGTGGAAAATCAGCCAGAACCGCACAGCAGCAGATCAACGAGGTGTGATAGCAGGGCTAAGCAGTGAGGGCATTTCGCCAGAAATGGTCGAGTGGATGAAAAGTAATATGAACTAATTAAAAAAGCCGACTGGTTACAGTCGGCTTTTTTTACTTCAGAGAAACAGCAATCAGATTACTGTTTTTTCTCTTCGGTTGCAGCTGGGGCAGCAGCAGCGTCAGCTGGTGCAGCGGCAGGCGCAGCAGCGTCAGCTGGAGCAGCAGCAGGTGCAGCTGCGTCGGCTGGAGCAGCGGCAGGCGCAGCAGCGTCAGCTGGAGCGGCAGCAGGTGCAGCTGCGTCGGCTGGAGCAGCAGCAGGTGCTTCAGCAGCAGGCGCTGGTGCAGCTTCAGCAGCAGGTGCTGGTTCTTCTTTTTTACCGCAAGCAGTCAAAGCCAAAGCCAACAGAGCAGCAACGAGGAGAGATTGTTGTTTCATTATGGTTACCTTTTCACGAGAAATGGACACGTTTATACAAACACATAACTTCGTCAGATATTGCTCGTATCCCTTGCTTTACCTGACAACAGCGATTTCTTAAAGTGGTGCAGATTCTACCATAGAAACCCGATTTTCCAACGCATCCGTCACAGCAAAAATGTAACGATATGTTTGAAGAATGAAAGGGTTTGTACAACATCGCGAAAAATCTGCTGACCTTTAAATTCATCGCCATGATAGCAAAGTCAATACAATAAGTTGACCTAACACAACAAAATATAGTGCAGTGCAGCAATTTTCGTTGTAGGAATGCAACATCATTAGTTAGTTTTGAAATTGCCAATACCCGCAAAGATAAGCGTCATATAACAAATTCACGGTTTCGCTAGACAAATCGGCATAGTTTGCGCGTCTTTTTGCCGCAAAATCCGCCCACCAAGTCATATCTTGATAAGGGACTTCTAATTTTTCACCATTCACATAAAAACTGCTTTGATAGCTTAACAACTGTGTTTTCAGGTCTAGTACCAGTGCATTACCTGCCTGCCAACAACTCAGGAAAGCCGCCTCATCTAGTGGATCTTCAGGAGGGTCATAAAAGACATGCGCTTTGGGTTCAGTCAGGTAACGTCCGAGAAAATCGCCGATTGTATGATGATTCCACTGAATTTTGGCCAGCATTTGGCTAATCTGCGCCACCATCGCTGGACTGATCTCGGCGGGATTGGCCTGCCAACTTAAATCGGGATCGGCATAATGACCATCCAAACATAAATGATCTTGTAGATGCACTAAAAACTGGTTGGCTAATTCTTGTGCGCTTGGTGCTCTAAAACCAATTGAATAAGTCATTCCAGGCTCTAATGCCACCCCGTAATGGGCATATTTAGGCGGCAAATACAGCATATCGCCTTCTTCTAATTCCCATGTTTGGTCAGCAACAAAAGATTTCAGAATTTTTAATGGGGCATCCTCTACCAAACCTAATTGTGCTTCGGATTGAGCAGAAATTTGCCAACGCTTTTTGCCGCCAACCTGCAATAAAAACACATCATAAGAATCAAAATGTGGACCAACTGTGCCACCTGGTGGCGCATAAGAAATCATCAAATCATCTAATCGGGCATAAGGAATGAAATCAAAACGCCACAATAAATCGGCAATATGCGGGAGATGGTGGTTAACGCTTTGGACCAGCAAAGTCCAATCGGTTTCTGGCAACCGTTGAAACCGACTCGGACGGAAAGGGCCTTGTTCCAAATGCCAACGATTGGCACGATACTCCACCAAACGTGACTCAACATCGTCGCGAACAGCCAGCTGTTTTAAAACAGAAAAATCGACAATGGGGTCGAGGTCTTGTACGGCTTGACGAATCAACAACGGTTTTTTCTGCCAGTATTCGGCTAAGAAAGCCTCAGCAGTCAGACCTCCCAATAGCGGAATGGCTTGATCTTTCATTTTTTTGAATCCTAGACGCGATAAATCGCAAACATAACATGGGCGGCGGGCCGCTCGGGCGAATTTGTGCGATAATTAGCACGATGTTTGAGTGGGGCTGATGGCCATTTCTGATGCACCACACCCTACCCATCATCCGCCTTTTTCGCTTTTTACGCAGATGGACACTCCTTATGCAAATCATCAAAAATACCGTCGTTTCTCTGCATTACAAAATGTATGATGCAGATAACCAACTGATCGACCAGACTCAGCCTGAAGAACCCATGACCTACCTGCATGGCGGTTATGACGGTATTTTCCCGCTGGTTGAAGAACAACTGCAAGGCAAGCAAGTTGGCGATCAAATTGATGTCACCATGCAAGCTGAAGAGGCTTTTGGCGACCACGAACCAGAATTGGTGCGCCAAGAGCCAATCGATGTTTTCCCAGAAGACATCGAATTAGAAGTCGGCATGATGTTCGAAGCCGATGATCCCGAAACCGGTGATGTGATTGTGTTCCGTGTCACCGACATCACCGATGGTCAAGTCACTGTTGACGGCAACCATCCTTTAGCCGGCCAAACCCTGCGTTTTGAAGCCACTGTTGCCAGCGTACGCGAAGCAACTGCGGAAGAAATTGACCACGGCCATGTGCATGACGGCCACCATCATCACTAATCAGTGCTTGATCTGGTCGGAATGACAGAAAAAATGCCGCGATACTGCGGCATTTTTTTATTTTCTCAAGCATAACGCCCGACAGTGATTCGCTCTACACCTGCTAAATCACGCTCGGTCACCACCTCACAAAAGCCGCGCTGTTGTAGTGCTTTTCGCACCGCCTCACCTTGGTCAAAACCGTGCTCTAGCCCCAACCAACCGCCTGAAACCAAATACAATGGTGCTGCTTCAATAATCGTCGTCAACGCCGACAAGCCATCTTGACCATCGGTTAAAGCGTGTTGTGGTTCAAAACGTAGATCGCCTTGCTGTAGGTGTTGATCTTGCGCTGCGATATAGGGTGGATTTGAAACGATGACATCCCACTGTGGTGCAGGACACGCGGCAAGCGCTTGCCACCATGAGCCCTGATAGAACGTCACCTGAGCACCTAATCTTTTGGCATTTTCCTCAGCCACAGCTAGTGCAGCACTGGAAAGGTCCGTGGCTGTGACATGAGCAGCGGCGTGTTCTAGTGCCAAAGAGGTTGCAATCACACCGCTGCCGGTTCCTAAATCGAGATAACGCATTGGCTGATGGGTAACCGGACGTGTTAACGCCCATTCAACCAACAATTCGGTTTCGGGTCGTGGAATTAATGTTGCAGGAGAGACAGCAAACTCACGGCCATAAAATTCGCGCCAGCCAAGTAGATAAGCAATCGGCTCACCCTGTTGCCGCCGTTGACAGAGCATCAAAAAGGTTTCTACTTGTGACGTTGGAATAGCCCGTTCTGGATAGGTGGTTTGCTGCACACGAGAATAGCCCGTGACCTGCTCTAACAACAACCGCGCCTCTAAGCGCGGTAGTTGACTGACTTGCAATAGCTCAGCGATGGTAGATGACATTCCCATCCTCACAATAAGAATAGCGTGGCAAGGCCCAAGAAAATAAAGAAACCACCGGAATCGGTACATGCTGTAATCATCACCGATGAGCCCATTGCTGGATCACGCCCAAAACGTACCATCAGTAACGGTACCAAGACGCCCATGGTTGCTGCCAACATTAAATTTAAGGTCATGGCAGCGGTCATCACCACACCCAGCGAAGGACTGCCATACAAAATAAAGGCAATCAAACCAATCAAACCGCCCCACACCACCCCGTTGACTACGGCAACCCCAATTTCTTTACGCCACAAGCGCGAGATATTATTTGGCTGTAATTGCCCCAAAGCCAAAGCACGCACAATCATGGTGATGGTTTGGTTACCAGAATTGCCACCAATCCCTGCAACAATCGGCATCAAGGCAGCCAACGCAACCAATTTTTCAATGGCATCCTCAAATACCCCAATCACGCGACTGGCGACAAACGCGGTAATCAAATTGATCGCTAACCATGCCCAACGGTTTTGCACAGAACGAATCACTGGTGCAAAGAGGTCTTCCTCTTCTTTCAAACCCGCCATATTTAATACTTCGGTTTCCGATTCTTCGCGGATGTAGTCCACCATCGCTTCAATCGTCACTCGTGCAATCAGCTTCCCTTCATGGGTCACTACCGGTGCTGATACCAAGTCATAACGCTCAAAGGCTTGTGCTGCCTCGCCCAAATCTTCATCAGGTCGGAAAGTCACCACATCACGCGCCATCACATCCTCAACCAATGCCTCAGGATCATTGACCAGCAACACATTGATCGGTAACACCCCTTGCAGGATTTCATCCTCATCGACGACAAAAATTTTATCAGCGTGGGTCGGCAGTTCTTCAAAGCGCCGCAAATAGCGCAATACCACCTCTAGTTTCACATCAGCGCGGATTTTGACCACGTCAAAATCCATCACACTACCCACTTGTTCTTCCGAGTGAGACAGCGCCGATTGCAACTGTTCACGCTCTTTACTATCTAAAGAGCCGATCACCTCATGAACGACATGCTGTGGTAAATCGGGTGCGAGATCGGCTAATTCATCAGCATCCAAGCTTTCTGCGGCAGCAACCAACTCTTCGCGATCCATTGACTGAATCAGCGATTCGCGGACGGCATCGGACACTTCCAGCAAAATTTCGCCATCGCGCTCGGATTTCACCAAATCCCACACTAACAAGCGTTCTTCTAATGGCAAAGCTTCAAGAATATAAGCCACATCAGCAGGGTGGAGTTGATCAAGCCGTTTTTGTAATTCAACGATATTTTGCCGATGCACCAAATCTTCGACTAAGTCATGTTTGGGCATGTCTTGGCGATGAATCAATTCTTCGACAATTTTATGGCGGTGCAACAATGCAATGACCTGTTGCAGGCTGGCGTGGAGGCCTTCTGGATTGTGGCGATTATCGGACATAGGTGCATCCTCATTGCC
Organism: Aquaspirillum soli; assembly: GCF_054781915.1. Lineage (NCBI taxonomy): Bacteria > Pseudomonadati > Pseudomonadota > Betaproteobacteria > Neisseriales > Aquaspirillaceae > Aquaspirillum > Aquaspirillum soli. The sequence continues at coordinate 89,068 of NZ_BAAGTM010000009.1, forward strand.
TGCGGCGGTGCAGGCAATGAGCAATGCACCGCAGCATCAGGCGGGTAATAAAATCAAATAACTATCGTGTTGGGATCGACTGGGGAGGTCCATTGTCGTGGTCGGGTATTGCCCGAGCATTGAGAACAGGTTGCAGATTTTAGCGAGGTATGGCGAGAAAAGCATCAAGGAATGTCCGCATAAGTCATGCGCCGCACAATAATGGCGCTTTTCCTTAATAAACGGCGATCATTGCGATGGCTGTCGTAATAGCGTGGATTCGGCAACATGGCTGCCAATTTTGCCGCTTGTGGCTTGGCTAATTTCGCTGCCGACGTTCGATAGTAATGTCGTGCCGCCGCCTCTGCGCCAAACACACCGTCCCCCCATTCAACGACATTGAGATAAATCTCAAAAATGCGTTGTTTATCCAACACCATCTCTAGCATTACCGTAATCACTGCCTCTTGCGCTTTCCGCCACGGTGTCCGCTGTGAAGACAGAAACAGATTTTTTGCTAATTGTTGGCTAATGGTTGAACCGCCGGCCACGATACGGCCTTTTTGCAGATTTTTTTCCCACGCATCTTGAATGCCTTCCCAATCAAAACCATCGTGATTGAGAAATTTAGCATCCTCACTTGCCACAATTGCGCGCTTGAGATGTGAAGAGATATGGGGATAGTCCACCCACTGATAACGCAGCTCAGCCTCGGGATTGTCTTGCTGTAAGCGGGCTTGTTGTTCAGACATAAACGAGGTCATCGCCGGGGGATACCACCGCCAATACACAATATGACCGAAAATCCATAGCTGATATAAAAAACAAATGGCCAGCAAAATGCCGACCACTTGTGCAATGCGCTTACGCAAGCTCAAGAAAGCACCTCACGCAACAACCCCATCACGGTGCGGGTTTCTGGCATCACGCCACGCCAGATTAAAAAGGCTTCGGCAGCTTGTTCAACCAACATGCCCAAACCATCGGCCAACATCGCTGCATTTTCTTGCTGACCCCGACGTAAGAAAGGTGTTAAACCCGACGAGTACATCATGTCATAGGCCAAACTGCCCTCGGCAAAGAGACCATTCGGGATCGGAGGCAGTTCGTCATTCAGACTAGAAGACGTGCCATTGATAATGATGTCAAACTGTTGCCCCTGAAGGGCCTCATAACCGCAAGCTTCAATCTTGCCTTGGGCAGCAAAAGCCGTTGCAAGGTCTTGTGCCTTACTCACAGTTCGGTTGACCACGGTTAGGCTAGCAGGATTTTGCTCTAATAAAGGCAACAGCACACCACGCACCGCCCCCCCTGCGCCCAATACCAATACCCGTTTACCAGCAATCGCAAAATCGAGGTTTTGTACAATATCGCGTACTAGCCCGATGCCATCGGTGTTGTCACCAAAAATTTCACCCTCTTTGAAAGTTAAGGTATTCACCGCATCCGCCAATCGCGCACGCTCGGTCAGTTGTGTTGCCATCTGCCGTGCCTCGAGCTTAAACGGAATCGTAATATTGACCCCTTTACCGCCTTCGCTGACAAACTGCTGCACGGTGGTTGCAAAGCCGTCTAATGGCGCGAGCAAACGCTCATAAGTCAGTTTTTGACTGGTTTGGCGGGCAAATTCCGCATGAATCAAAGGCGATTGACTGTGGGAAATCGGATTACCCACAACAGCATAACGATCGGTCATAGGAGACATTTTCCTAAAAAAGCAATGACAAAATGATTAACCCTGCTGCCACGGCAGACCGCAAACCTTCCAGCCATTCACGGTACCGCGATGCCCTTGTGCATCACAATCGCCTTCAAAGCCTTCTAAGATATTAAACGCGGTGTAGCCCTCTGCGGCAGCAAGGCACGCCGTATCGTGCGAACGTGCACCAGAACGGCACAAAAATAACACTTTTTTCTCGGATGGTACCTGCGCTTTTAAGCTGCTAATAAAGTTGGGGTTTAATACCATGCCGGGAAACGACTTGTATTCGATATGAACAGCCTGTGGAACTTGGCCAACAAATTGCCATTCTGCCGCCGAGCGGACATCCACCAAAACCGCATGTGCTTCAGGCATCGCCAATAAAGCCGCTGCCTCGGTCGGTAATAACAGACCAGCATAGGGCAAGCCCTGTTGTTGTGCACGTTGGGCGGCAGTTTGCAAAAGCGTGTCGAGCTCTGTCATGTCATTCCTCTTTCAATAGTCTTATTGTCGCAAGCGAGGCAACATCGCTTTGCAACACAGCAGGCTTACAATTTTGACTGCAGCCGATTATGTCAAAGAAGCGAAATCACCGCCAATGCTTTCACTGCGCGCCCCATTTTGTGACCTAAAATTGGCAAAAGCACACTATTGGTGCAATTTATTTTGCATTGCACCAAAAATGAGCAAAAACAGCCACCCCAGAAACTGTAACGGCATGGCACAATAGCGTTTCGCGGGCAAAATAGGCTTTTGCTAAGCGATTTTAAGCGGTTTGTTTAGATGGCACGCTTCCTGCTTTAAGAAAACGCGCTAGTGGCAGTAACAAGACCCACCCACAGAAATAAACCGAATCTGCATCTGAATTTTCAGGAGAACACCATGGCGGTTGCTGATGTTTTGAAGATGATCGAAGAAAACGACGTGAAATTCGTTGACCTGCGTTTTACTGATACGCGTGGCAAAGAACAGCACGTTACCATCCCTGCTCACGTCCTCACTGAAGACGCTGAAGAATGGTTCGAACACGGTCACGCGTTTGACGGTTCTTCGATTGCAGGCTGGAAAGGGATCCAAGCTTCCGACATGCTGCTGATGGCCGACCCAGCAACGGCCAATATCGACCCGTTCTTTGACGAACCCACATTGATCATGACATGTGATGTGGTCGATCCTGCTGATGGCAAAGGCTACGACCGTTGCCCACGTTCGATTGCCAAACGCGCTGAAGCCTATCTGAAAGCCTCTGGCTTGGGCGATACCGCTTTCTTTGGCCCAGAACCTGAATTCTTTATTTTCGACAGCGTGACATGGGGCGTGGATATGTCCGGCTGTCACCTCAAGATCGAAGCACAAGAAGCTGCATGGTCTTCTAGCGAGAAATACGAAGGCGGCAACACCGGCCACCGTCCTCGCGTGAAAGGCGGCTACTTCCCAGTGCCTCCAGTCGATTCTTCGCAAGACTTGCGTTCTGCGATGGTGTTGACTTTGGAAGAAATGGGCGTGCCAGTTGAAGTGCACCATCACGAAGTGGCCACCGCAGGTCAGAACGAAATTGGTACCAAATTCAGCACCTTAACTCAACGTGCTGACTGGACCCAAATTCTGAAATATGTGGTACACAACGTGGCACACAGCTATGGCAAAACAGCAACCTTTATGCCTAAGCCTATCGTTGGCGACAACGGCTCGGGTATGCACGTTCACCAATCGATTTGGAAAGACGGCAAAAACTTGTTTGCTGGCGACCAATACGCAGGCCTGTCTGAAACTGCGCTGTACTACATCGGCGGTATCATCAAGCACGCTAAAGCACTGAACGCCATCACCAACCCAGGCACCAACTCCTACAAGCGTTTAGTGCCACACTACGAAGCACCGGTGAAACTGGCCTACTCGGCGAAAAACCGTTCGGCTTCCATCCGTATCCCTCACGTGGCCAGCGAAAAAGCCCGCCGTATCGAGGCACGTTTCCCTGATCCACTGGCCAACCCATACATGTGCTTCGCTGCGCTGTTGATGGCGGGTTTGGATGGTATCCAGAACAAGATTCACCCCGGCGATCCAGCAGACAAAAACCTGTACGATCTGCCACCAGAAGAAGACAAACTGATCCCAACCGTATGTGCTTCGTTGGAAGAAGCACTGGATGCGTTGGACAAAGACCGCGAGTTCTTGACTCGTGGTGGTGTGTTCTCGAACGAATTCATTGACGCTTACATCGAATTGAAGATGCAAGAAGTCAACCTGAACCGTATGACTACCACACCTGTTGAATTTGATCTGTACTACTCGCTGTAATCCTTAGTTCGATCAAATTAAGCTAAAAAAGGCGGTGGCAACACCGCCTTTTTGCATGGGTTTGCATAAAAAACCGTTATGATAGTGGCTAAATCCATTGATTTGAGGGGATATCTGTGTTGCGTCTTTTGTTACTGGGCGGCAGCAGCATGAGGCTAGGTACGCCAGCATGGTTACACAACGTTTATCAGCCCACCCACACCACAATATCTCACCCCTACGCTTTCGATTATCGCGTTCCCTCCGCTTCACCCCGTATCAACACGGCTCATCCCCCACCCTCCCAGATCAGCACCTTCAATCACGCTTGTCTGCCTGTTCAAACAGCATGACACCATCAACAACAGGCCCAACAATACGCGCCGATTGTCCTTAAAGAACAGCCATGCCAAGCAACAAGCATTGCGCCGGTACACCACGATTCGCGGCCATCCACCGCATCAACAGGCGATTGCACACGACATGACTGGATTTGCTTGAATTTAACGCACCAAAACAGTGCAAAAGCTTGCTTCTTTTTTGGACGATACGCGCCGTATCGGGACATCCTCTGGTAAAAAAATGGCCTGCTTATTGCTTTATCGTGTTCGATAAAGGAGCGCACTGCGATGAACGCCCGTCAAGACAACCCGCTAAACCGTCAATTTTGTGGTTTTGAACTGCTCGATACTGCCCTGATTGCTGTCGATCAGGCCGGAGCCCTACGTTATGTCAACCCTGCTGCAGAAAACCTGCTTGCGCTTGGCTGTCGTGAATTACTACGACACCAACTCCACACCCTCTTTGTCGATAGCCGGCGTCTGTTGAATGGCTTAAAAACGGCCATCGGTAACAACGTCAGTTTTACCGAACACGACCTCGAGCTCGACACCTGCCAACAACAACATCTTCATGTGTTGTGCACCATCACCCCTATTGAACATCCGCAGTGTGCTGCGCTGATTGAGCTGCGGCCCGTGGAACAACATTTACGAATTGCCAATGAGGAACGCCTGTTAATCCAACAACAAGCCAACCGTGAGCTAATCCGTAATTTGGCACATGAAATTAAAAACCCTTTGGGTGGGATACGCGGTGCAGCACAATTATTGGCCTTGGAGTTGGCAGAACGACCCGAACTGCGCGAATACCTTGATGTGATTACCCAAGAGGCGTTGCGGCTACAGTCACTCGTTGATCGTTTACTCACCCCTAGCCGCAAACATCAACAAGTCGAGGTCAATATTCATGAAGTGTTAGAACGAGTGCGTAGTGTGGTCTTGGCAGAATATCCGCATGGACTGAGTTTAGAGCGCGACTACGATACCAGTTTGCCACCTCTGCTTGCAGATAAGGAACAATTGATCCAAGTGGTATTAAACATTGTCCGCAATGGCGTACAAGCGATGCACGGGGTGGGTGATATTGTGTTGCGTACCCGTGTCGCACGACAAGTCACTCTTGCCCGCAAACGTTATCAATTGGCATTGCAATTACAGATTATCGATAACGGCCCCGGCATTCCCGCCGAGCTAAAAGACCATATTTTTTATCCGTTGGTCACTGGCCGAGCCGAGGGCACAGGCCTTGGCCTGACATTGGCACAAACCTATGTCCACCAACATCAAGGGGCCATCGACTTTGAGTCACGCCCCGGTTACACCTGTTTTACTGTGTTACTACCTTTTGCCAGCAAACCGAATAACGGGGGAGAAAAAACACCATGACCCATCCTGTTTGGATTATTGATGATGATAAGTCTATACGCTGGGTGCTCGAAAAAGCACTCAGTCGGGCAGGGATTCAATTTGAAAGTTTCAGCAGTGCTGATGACGCCCTCAATGCCATGTACGACCGTGTGCCACGGGTGATCGTCAGCGATATCCGCATGCCCGGCACCGATGGCTTAAAGTTTCTTGCCAAAGTGAAAGGTGAGTATCCAGAGCTGCCGGTGATTGTGATGACCGCTCATTCGGATCTGGATTCAGCCGTCGCCGCCTTTCAGGGCGGGGCTTTTGAGTATTTACCCAAACCCTTTGACATTGATCATGCGGTGCAACTGGTAGAACGCGCTTTAACCGAAGCCAACCGCGCCGGACAAGAGCAAGATGATAGCAGTCCCGCCCAAGTGATTCTGGGTCAGGCACCGGCGATGCAAGATGTGTTCCGCGCCATTGGCCGTTTAGCGCAATCGTCAGTCACGGTGTTGATTACCGGCGAATCGGGCTCGGGCAAAGAATTGGTTGCACATGCTTTGCATCAGCATTCCACCCGCGCTAACCGACCCTTTATCGCCATCAACACCGCTGCCATTCCTCGCGATTTATTAGAAAGCGAGCTGTTCGGCCATGAACGTGGTTCCTTCACCGGCGCCAGCACCCAACGCCGTGGCCGTTTTGAAGAGGCCGAAGGGGGCACACTGTTTTTAGATGAAATCGGTGATATGCCGACCGAGCTACAAACTCGCCTGTTACGGGTGTTGTCTGATGGCCAGTTTTATCGTGTTGGGGGTCATACTCCGATTAAGGCCAATGTACGGGTCATTGCTGCCACCCATCAAAATCTTGAAGAACGGGTCAAAGCAGGTTTATTTCGGGAAGATTTATTTCACCGATTGAATGTGATCCGCCTACGCCTGCCGCCGCTGCGAGAGCGTACGGAAGATATTCCCCTGCTGGCACGCCACTTTTTACAAAAGAGCGCGCAGAGTTTGGGGGTGGAAGCGAAACGCTTATCCGATGCCGCATTAGAAGTGATGAAAAGCGCACCGTTCCACGGCAATGTGCGCCAGCTAGAAAATCTGTGTCATTGGTTAACGGTGATGGCACCCGGGCAAACCGTAGAAGTTGGCGACTTACCACCCGAGTTTCGCGATGAACCACCCTCTGGCGTGGTTCAACATCATGGAGATTGGCTCAGTGCCTTGGCTGCTTTGGCAGAAGCCCGTCTCAAACGCGGCGAGACCAATATTATTGATGACCTCAGCCGCAGTTTTGAAGCAGCGTTGATTCGTGTAGCCTTGCAACACACCGGCGGCCGACGTGTTGAAGCTGCCCATTTACTTGGCTTTGGTCGCAACACATTAACGCGAAAAATCCACGAATTACACCTCGACGACGGCCACGACGACTAGGGCACAGCGCAGGCCCCCCTGCGCTGTCTGCCTGTTCTTTGTTATGCTGGAGGTTTGTTTGCTCTGTGCGGAATTCTCTCCATGCCAATGTGTTCAGGGGCCAGTCTGCTACTGGCAGATCGTGCACTTGTCCTTACTTTTCCAATTTTTGAAGGCTCACAGCTGATTCATTTGTCACGTCAGCGTGATATCCAAGCACAAGATTGGTATTCCACTGATCATCTTGCCCATCATATTTCCGCTTTACTCGACCAAGCCTATCAAGTGGGCGCTCAACCACCGTCTTTAGTCTATCCCTTGCTACCTGCCGATTGGGTGGCCAGTCATACCAATCAAAGCCGTATCCAACTCAATCACCCGACAGCCCTCGATGGGGAAACATTCAAACAGGCTTATGATGGTGCCGCGCCTCATCCTTTGACACCCCATAGCTTAATGTTGCTTGAACTGCCGGCTGATTATGAAATTGATGGCCAATGGCAAACGCAACTCCACGCCTTACACAGCGGCCAAACCCTCACCGTCACACGCCATGCCATTTTTGCCCCGCGACAACGACTACAAACCCTGTCTAAAGCGGTTCATTTACTGGGTCTATTAGTTGCCGTACCGCAAGTTGCCACCGTCACCACCGCGCACACCCTCGCACAAACTAAACAACAAGCCGTTGGTTTATTAGACCTCACCCCCGAACATGCAGTGTTAGCATTGATTCACCATGAGACCTTACGACGCTTTCATGTGCTACAGGCGCCCACCGGCCTGCCTCCGCTGCGTTTGGTCAAGGAAGTGGCACAGCTATTAGATAACCTCCCACTGCCCTTGCGCCAAGACACACAATTTTACGTCCTCGACCGCCACCGCCGTATCCCCCCCATCCTCAGCAGCCTTGCCAGTCAAGCCGGCTTAACTTTATTAACAGGTAGCGATGCGGCGTTGGCCGAACAATTGGCACAACAGGCAGTGTATTCACTCCACCAACGGCAGTAAGGCAATACCAGCCAATGCGCTGGCACAGACCTCGCGCATGGTATGTAAAAAATCGGCCATATACGGTAAATGGGCATCTTCTTGCCGCACCACCGCATACAACTCACCAAATAAACCTCCCTCGCCAATCGGCCGTGCCGAAATATAGTGGCGATCCACATACGATTTCACCGCCCAAAACGGCAATGCCGCCACCCCTCGGCGACTGGCCACCAACTGTAAGATAGCGACAGTAAGCTCTGAGGTACGCCGTGCAGGATTGATTCCAGCAGGCAATAACACTTGCCGCACAAGGTCTAGCATTTCATCCGGCACCGGATAGGTAATTAAAGTTTGATCGCGGAAATCTTCCGCCGACAGACGCGGCTTTTCTGCCAAAGGATGATCATTTGCCAACAACCCCATAATTTCATAACGAAATAATGGGGTATAAAACACCGCCGGATCGGGTTCATATTCCGATACCACCGCCAAATCAGCACGATGGGTCAACAATAAGCTTGTTGGGTCGGCATGAAAACCGGACACAATATCCAGTTCAACCTCGCGCCAATGGGCACGAAAATCGTCCATTGTTGGCATCAACCAATCGAAACACGTGTGGCATTCCACCGCAATCCGCAAACAGCCTGCCTCACCATCGACCATACGACTTAACTCACGTTCAGCCTCTTCGACAGCAGGCAACACCATCTGAGCCAAAGCCAACAACCGTTGGCCGGTTTGTGTAGCGCATAAAGGTTGCCGTCGTCGATCAAATAGCTGGGTGTTGTAATGGGTTTCTAAGGCTTTAAGTTGATGTGACAAAGCCGATTGTGTCAGATGTAGCCGCTGGGCAGCCGCAGAAACGCTCCCCGTTTCTTGTAAAGTTAACATCGTGCGTAGATGACGCAGTTCCAAAACAGAGCGCGACATAAATTTTTTTCATCCTTACAATAAAAAACATGATTTTGCCTCATGTTGTAACTGAGTGCATCATGGCAGGGTGATTTTTTATGGAGCACTTGCTATGACCACCTTACACACCCTTGGTTTTCCCCGTATTGGCGCCCAGCGCGAATTAAAACAAGCCCAAGAAGCATTTTGGCGCGGAGAAAGCAGCGTTGAGGCACTGCACACCACCGCACGCCAGTTGCGCCAACGGCATTGGTTATTACAAAAAGGGGCAGGTATCGAACGCATTGCCGTAGGGGATTTCACCTTGTACGACCATGTTCTCGACCATCAAGTCTTGTTTGGCGCACTGCCAGCCCGTTTTGGTTTGGATGTTGCCAACTTGAGTACAGAAGATTATTTCGCCTTGGCGCGGGGCAATGCCCAGCAACCTGCCTTGGAAATGACCAAGTGGTTTGACACCAACTATCACTATTTGGTGCCAGAGTTTGACCGCCAAACGGTGTTTCAATTACAGCCAACAACCCTATTTAACCAACTGAGCGAAGCCCAAGCGTTAGGCATTCCAGCCAAGCCAGTGCTGTTGGGCCCAGTGAGTTTTCTCTATTTAGGCAAAGAAAAAGAAGCCGACTTTGATCGGCTCAGCCTATTAACAGACCTCTTGCCGTTGTATGTCGATTTACTGACTCAATTGGCTGGCCGAGGCATTGATTGGGTGCAAATCGATGAACCGATCTTGGGCCTAGAATTAGATTCAGCATGGCAACAGGCTTTCTTAACTGCTTATCAAGCCCTCGCGGCTCAGCCCTGCAAGCTGCTGCTTACCACTTACTTTGCCTCGGTAGCAGAACAACTGCCTTTGCTAAAAGATTTACCCATTGCAGGTGTGCATATTGATGTCGTGCGGGCCCCCGCACAATTGGCGGTCTTCACAGAACAATGGCCAGCCGAACGCGTGCTGTCCGTGGGGATCATTGATGGGCGCAATGTGTGGCGGGCAGATTTATCGCAAAAACTCGCCCAGCTCAAACCCGCCGCTGCCAAATTTGGTCAGCAATTATGGTTATCCAGCAGTTGTTCACTGTTGCATACCCCTGTTGATTTAGCTTTTGAGACAGGATTAGACAGCGAGTTGAAAAGCTGGTTGGCATTTGCAACACAAAAACTGAATGAGATTAAAGTGTTAGGTCGGGGTCTCGATCAAGGTGAGGCCAGTATTGCCAATGAATTAGCCGCCAGCGACCATGCGCGTGACAGTCGTGCCAAGAGCCCTCGCGTGGTCAATGCGGCCGTGCGTGCTGCACGTGAGGCACTCACTGCCGCTGATGGTCAACGCCATGGTGCCTACCCACAACGCGCCGCCGCACAAAAAGCTGCGCTGAACCTACCTTTATTGCCCACCACCACCATTGGATCTTTCCCACAAACCCCCGACATCCGCCGCGCCCGCGCCGCTTTCAAACGTGGCGAACTTGATCAGCACAGCTATCAACAAGCGATGGAGCAGGAAATTCGCTTTGCAGTCGAAAAACAGTTGGCGCTAGGTTTGGATGTGTTGGTTCATGGTGAAGCCGAACGCAACGACATGGTGGAATACTTCGGCGAACAGTTAGAAGGGTTTGCTTTCACCCGCAATGGCTGGGTGCAAAGTTATGGCAGCCGCTGTGTGAAGCCACCGATTTTATTTGGTGATGTCAGCCGGCCAACGGCAATGACCGTAGCGTGGAGCCAATTTGCCCAAAGTCTCACCGATAAACCCATGAAAGGGATGTTGACTGGGCCGGTGACCATCTTGCAATGGTCGTTTGTCCGCGATGACCAGCCACGGCGTGATACCTGCTTGGATATTGCTTTAGCCATCCGTGCCGAAGTGAAAGACCTCGAACAAGCAGGGATTACTGTCATTCAAATCGATGAACCGGCTTTCCGCGAAGGTTTACCGTTACAACGCAGCCAATGGCAGGATTATTTAGATTGGGCAGGGTTTGCTTTCCGTGTTTCGGCTTCGGCTGTCAATGACAGCACACAGATTCACACCCACATGTGCTATTCCGAATTTAACGACATTCTGCCCGCTATTGCTGCTTTAGATGCCGATGTGATTACCATTGAAACCAGTCGGTCTGATATGGAATTGCTGGATGCCTTTGGTGAATTTGCCTATCCAAATGAAATTGGCCCCGGTGTGTATGACATTCATAGCCCACGTGTGCCGACTGAGGCGGACATAGTTCGGCTGTTGGAAAAAGCTTTAGCAGTCATTCCAGCATCGCGGCTGTGGGTGAATCCAGATTGCGGCCTCAAAACCCGTGGTTGGCCAGAAACAGAAGCGGCGTTAACCGCCATGCTGCGCGCCACTGAACAACTGCGCCAGCGATTAGCAAATGCCTAAATCGGCTTTGAGTAGATACCGTCTTGGGCGTCAACTGATTTTGGCGTAATCAGCCTGATAGAGCTGACGAGTTTTCCACACACCGAAGCATAAATGCACCAACTTGCGCATGGCCGCTCCCAAAGCGGCCATCTTGCA
>NZ_BAAGTM010000010.1:0-87492 GCF_054781915.1 Aquaspirillum soli
ACATCTGGCTGCCCAGCGGTGTCGCTTCGCGCAACATCGTATAGGTGCGCTGGTGCAGACCGACGCGGTTGTAGAGACGGTGCTCGCGCACGATGGGAACAAGACGGTTGCAGGCGTCCGCATAGGCCACTTGAAGTGCTGCAAGACGGCCCGCGTGTTCTGCCGTCGTATCAAGCCGAATCGACGCCGTGCGCATCATCGCTCCCTGTTTCCTCCGTCACCGCGCCAATCAGCACGTCGCGCCGATACTTCGGGCACCAGATCACATGGTGCGCCGTTTGATAGACGCAATTACGCTTCGTGACAACATCAATCATGCGTCACAGTTTATACTACAGGGTGAGCTTCGCGCACCCGCAATTCCTCCCGCGATTGAAATCGCGGGTTTCCTTGCGGAGATTCTATGAATATCTTAATTAGCAATGATGACGGTTACTTTGCACCCGGTATTGCTGCGTTGGCCGAAGCGATGCAAGCCTTTGGCCATGTTACCGTGGTGGCACCGGAGCGTGACCGCAGTGGCGCCAGCAACTCATTGACCTTAGATCGCCCATTGTCGTTGCGTAAAGCCCCCAATGGGTTTTTCTACGTCAATGGCACCCCCACCGATTGCGTGCATTTGGCTGTCACGGGGATGTTGGATCATCTGCCAGACCTCGTGCTGTCGGGGATCAACCACGGTGCCAATATGGGAGATGACACGCTGTATTCCGGTACTGTCGCAGCGGCAACCGAAGGATTTTTACTCGGCGTGCCGTCAATTGCGCTATCACTGACCGGCAAACCTGGTGAGCATCTGTCTTCGGCAGTCGAAATTGCCTCTCGCTTGGTGCGGCGCATCCAAAATCGGCCACTCCCTGCACCAGTGTTGTTGAATGTCAATGTGCCAGATCGACCGTGGCAGGATATTCAAGGGGTGGAAATCACCCGTTTGGGCCGTCGTCATCATGCCGAACCCGTGATCAAAACACAGAATCCGCGTGGTGAAACAGTCTATTGGGTGGGGCCGGTAGGCAGTGCTCAGGACGCAGGCCCAGGGACAGATTTCCATGCAAATGCAGCTGGAAAAATTTCAATTACTCCGTTGCAAATTGACCTAAGCGCCTACGCGCAATTAGCAACACTTGAGGCATGGTGGGATGAATCTGATTCGTAATGGTATTGGCATGACATCAGAGCGCACACGGTTGCGCATGATTGAACGACTGCGCGACAGAGGAATACAAAATGAACAGGTACTACAAGCCATGTTCAATATTCCACGTCATGTCTTCGTTGAACCTGCGCTAGCAAGTCGTGCTTATGATGATGCTGCCTTACCATTGGGACAAGGACAGACCATTTCTCAGCCCCATACCGTGGCGCGAATGAGTGAGTTGTTGTTGGCGTCTCCGCTGAAACCACGCAAGGTATTAGAAATTGGCACGGGTTGCGGCTATCAAACCAGTATTTTGTCCTGCTTAGTCGATGAGGTTTTCTCTGTCGAACGACTGGGAACATTGTTAGAGCGCGCTCGTGCCAACCTAAAAGCCCTCAACATTCGCAATGCCCGTTTGGCTCATGCCGATGGTCAAGCCGGTTTGATCGAGGCCGCACCCTATGATGCGATTTTAGTCACAGCGGCCAGTCGTGATGTGCCAGCGGCTTTATTGACCCAATTAAAACCCCAAGGGCGAATTATCATGCCGTTGGGGGATGCCACACAGCAACATTTATGGGTGATTGAAGAGATCGACCGCCAACAACGTCGCACCCGTTATGATCCAGTTCGCTTTGTGCCCCTATTAGCGGGACGTGGCTAGGGTTCCCTGCGGCTTTGTGACACACAGGCCGCCAGTAGCGGATAAAACAACCCTATTATCCAGCGTATTGCGCCAGTGATGGGCTGACGCTGAAACCCTCCCCAGCAGTCAGTTGGGGAAGATGTCATTCAGGATGATTTTGCATGTCTTTTTTCTCTTCTCGTCATCTTATGCGATGCCTACCTGTGGTGGTAATCGGGCTGTCTGCTTGTTCAAGTTTGGTGCAAGAGCCCGCCCCAATCGTGCATAAAAATCGCCCAGGGATGGAAACTGCTCCTGTGGTTGCCACACCGTTACCGATACCGAGCCAAAGTGCAGCAACCGTTTACCAACCGCCGCCCTCTGGCCAAATACAAGTCCTCTCCGCACCACCGGCAGCACCACTGCGTACCCCCTCTCAACCGCCGGTCAAACCTATTGTGCCAACCACACCGGTTGCTGTCGCCAAGCCAACGCTGGGTGACGATGAGCTGCCGCCAGAAACCTATGTCGTCAAGGCAGGGGACAACCTATTTCGTATTGCTTTAAACAATGGCTTGGGCTATCGCGAGCTGGCCGAATTAAACGGTATTGCCGATCCAGCCGAGATCAAAGTGGGTCAAGTGTTGCGTTTGCGAAACAACCAAGAACTCTTTAATCAAGCCCGTCCGGTGGTGGATCACGCTAAACCCCCTGCGGTTGCTGTCAGCGAACCTTCTGCTGTGCCAAGCAGTCGTACAGGGCAACAGAGTGAGACACAAAAGACCTATCCAAAAGCAGTGAAACAGCCGTATTCTGCCCAAGCAGCAGCTCAGGTTGGCGAAAAAGCAGAAGGCAAAGCGATAAGCCCAGCGAAGCCAACCGAAGTGGCCAAAGCAGAAAAACCGGCAGAGAAAACTGCTGTAGAAAAACCCTCGGCAGCGGTAAGTAGCAGTAAAGTTGCCGAGGCAAAAACCGATAGTAAAACAGAACAAAAAGATTCAAAATCACTTGAAAAAGAGAAAAACACCAGCACTACTACTAAAGCCGAAGTCGCACCCGGCAACTTGAATGCAGAATGGATTTGGCCGGTGCAAGGCAAGTTAATCGCCTCGTTTAATGAAAACAATAAAGGCATTGATATTGCAGGGAAAAGTGGCCAGCCTGTGTACGCAGCAAATTCGGGCAAAGTGGTGTATAGCGGAACCGGTTTACGTGGCTATGGTAAGTTAATCATCATTAAACACGATAAAACCTTCCTCTCCGCTTACGCACACAACCGTCATTTGCTGGTCAAAGAAGGCGACGATGTGAAGAAGGGCCAGAAAATTGCAGAGATGGGGAATACGGACGCTGATCAGGTAAAACTGCATTTTGAAATCCGCCGGTTTGGCAAGCCGGTCGACCCTATCACCTATCTGGGCAAGCCATAGCCAAGTGTGGAAACATCGACGTTTCCCGCTGGCAAGATGATGGACTTACGAGGGGGAAACATCATGAAAACCGAGGCAATAGCATACGCTGAAGAACAAGAAGCCTTTGATACTGCATTGTTGACAGCCGACGATACCGCTGCGGATGCGTTGATCGACACGGCGGCGTTAGAAGTAGATAACGCCCTGTCCGATCAAGAAGAGGTCACGCGGGTGGCGTATGAGGACAGCGCAGATGTCACACAGATTTATCTGAATGATATCGGCGCCAATGCTTTGCTCAGCCCAGAAGAAGAGCGCGATTTATCACGGCGAGCTCATCAAGGCGATCATCAAGCACGACAAAAGATGATCGAACACAATTTGCGTTTGGTGGTCAACATCGCTAAACACTATGTCAACCGTGGTTTAGCGTTGTTGGATCTGATTGAAGAAGGCAATATTGGCTTGATGCATGCCTTAGATAAATTCGATCCCGAGCGCGGTTTCCGCTTCTCCACTTACGCCACATGGTGGATTCGACAATCGATTGAGCGTGCCATCATGAATCAATCGCGCACCATTCGCTTGCCGGTTCATGTCATTAAAGAACTCAATACCTACTTACGCGCCAGTCGCCATTTCGAGGCACAAGAAGGGCGAGAGCCGACAGTAGAAGAAATTGCCCATCTGGTCCATAAACCTGCAGAAGAAGTGCGGCGGGTGTTGAATCTGAATGAGCGGATGGCTTCGCTAGACGCACCACTGGATATCGACCCGATGCTCTCAATTGGCGAATCGATCCCAGATGAACAAGCCGAGGCGCCCGAAGACTTATTGCACAATGCTGAAATTGAACATTACGTCCAAGATTGGCTGCGGCAATTGACTGAAAAACAAAGGATGGTCATTGAACGCCGCTATGGGTTAAATGGCCATGACTTGAGTACCTTGGAAGAACTGGCCAGCAGTTTGAACCTTACCCGCGAGCGAGTCAGACAAATTCAAATTGAAGGACTCGAAAGTCTACGCCGTATTTTGCGGCGAGGTGGGGTGTCGCGAGATATGTTGTTTTGATGATTGATTGAAGACCCATCAGCACAACAGGGTTTTGCAAGCAAAGGCAACGGGCACAAAGCGCGTTGCCTTTTATTTAATTCCAGGTTTAGATCAAAATTGCGTGCAGAAATGATTGCATTCTCCTCACAATAAGCGCACAATTTATTGGAAAGTCATAAAAATTAAGACGCTGCACTTTCCAGAGGAGACTGGCCTTGTTGAGCTGGATCAAGAACGGGCTGCAAAGCGGCCTGACTGCCTATATCACCCATTCTGACTGTATGTTGCACAATGTTGGCGACATGCACCCTGAATGTCCACAACGTTTGGTTGCGATTCGTGACCAACTGATGGCGTCACAAATTTTCGATAGCCTACATGAAGTCGAAGCGCCAGAAGTGACCGACGAGCAACTGGCTCGTGTACATACCCCTCGTTACTTAGAATACCTCGAGATGAGCCAACCGCTCACCGGCACTTTCCGAGTCGATCCCGATACGGCGTTAATGCCCAATACCCTGAAAGCGGCCCGACGTGCTGCCGGTGGGGTGGTGAAAGCGGTCGATATGGTGTGCCAAGGTCAAGCACCTAATGCATTCTGTGCCATTCGCCCACCGGGGCATCATGCCGAATCGTCAAAGGCGATGGGGTTTTGCTACTTCAATAACATCGCGGTTGGCATTCGTCATGCCTTAGCTGTTCATGGTTTGGAACGTGCCGCAGTGATTGATTTTGACGTCCATCATGGTAACGGCACAGAAGAAATTTTCCGTGACGATCCACAAGTGATGATGGCCTCGATTTTCCAACATCCTTTCTTCCCCTATTCCGGCGATGTGCCAATGGGGCCGAATATGGTCAACATCCCGATGAAAGCGGGCAGCACTGGGGCTGACTTCCGTGATGCAGTGATGGATGGATGGCTACCCCGTTTACGCGAATTCAAACCACAAATCTTATTTATTTCTGCCGGTTTTGATGCCCACCGCGAAGACGATATGGGGATGATGGGACTGGTGGAAGCCGACTATGAATGGGTCACCCGTCAGTTGTTGAAATTTGCAGATGAATACTGTGAAGGTCGGGTGGTGTCTGTGTTGGAAGGGGGCTACGACCTGTCAGCCCTTGGGCGCAGCGTAACGGCCCATGTCAGAGTATTAACCGACATTTAACGTCAAACGGGAGAACGCAGTTTCTCCCGTTTTTCTTTGCTTTTTCTTCATGACATAAATGAAAAATCAGCATGGTTTTATGTTGTTAGTAGTTTTGCTGCCGTTATTTCTGTTGGGGCTTGGGGCGGTGATGGCCGATTTACGCGACTGGCGGAGCCATGAACAGCAACAGCAAAGCGCTTTGTTACAGCAAGCGAAGGCCGCAGCCCTTCACTATCTTATCGGGGGAATGACCAAATCAGAAGCCAGCCCCCCCGGTGATCCTATTCGCCCAGATACCTTACGGGGTGCTGGTTTATTTGAAGGTGAGCCCGATTCGATTATTGGCAGTATTGATGAAAGCTGTCCTCCTACCCCCGCCATCAATTTCTGTATTGGTGCGTTGCCGTGGCGACCATTAAGCCTGCCCCCTCCCTCCGCAAACCGTATGTTGTGGTACGCCACCTCCCGCGCATTGTTTAACTATCCCTCGCCCAATCTAAGCAGATTGAAAAACCACATTGAACAACAGCGTCTATTAAGCGTAATCGACCGCAATGGCCGTCATTATCAACATCTCGTCAGTGTCTTTATCCTCGCCGGTACCGCCTTACCACAGCAACAACGCCCCACTTTTCCTGCTGCTCAAACCCTGTTACCAGATATTGCGCGACACTATCTCGAAAGCCTACCCGCTGCCAATCTAGGCCCACTGCCAGTGCTCACCAGTGGTGAAAAAAACTACCGCAGTCATCCACTACGCTTTACCAATGCCAGCAACGATCAATGGATTGCAATTGATGTCAACGAATTAGCCACTGCGATGGCCTCGCGGATCAGCCACGAATGGGCGTGGCACTGGTTGAGGTTTGAAATTCAACGCCAAAGCAACCGGCCAAATTGTTTAGAGCCCGTTGATAACATGACACCG
The DNA here is from genome assembly GCF_054781915.1 of Aquaspirillum soli. NCBI lineage: Bacteria > Pseudomonadati > Pseudomonadota > Betaproteobacteria > Neisseriales > Aquaspirillaceae > Aquaspirillum > Aquaspirillum soli. The sequence continues at coordinate 6,314 of NZ_BAAGTM010000010.1, forward strand.
AGTTCGTTATGGCCAACTGATATTGCAGCATTTAAACAGGCTGCAGAGCGGTGGGCAGAATTCTGTTACCCCTATGACCATAAAAGACCTTGGTTATCGAAGTGGGCAGATGAAGTCGCCAACATCGAATCGAATGGGCCACAGCTCACCCTGCAATTTCATCATTGCCCGCAGCTGAAATTTCGGTGGCGGTGGGTAGCCGCAGCGGGGGCGTCCGCAGCGCACATTGAGCATCAAATTGAGTCGGTGAATGGAGCAGGGCAATGTCAACTCGTCAACGTGGTTTCACCTTAATTGAGCTGGCGATTGTGCTATCGCTACTGGGGCTGTTGTTTACTTTACTCACACCGTGGCGTAGCTATTGGCAGTACCAAAAATATCGTGAAGCTGAACGCGGTTTAGAAGCCGCAATCGCAGCACTAGAAGCCCATTTGCTTTTACACCGTAGCCTACCTTGCGCAGCCAATGAGACTGGGGCAGAAGACTGTAGCAAAACGGCGGGAGAGCTACCGTGGCGAACACTCGGCTTACCTCGTTACGACCCGTGGCAACGACCTTGGCATTATCAGGTGGCAACCACGCTCATCAATGGTAAAGAAATCAGTGTGCAAACCGCTTCTGATATCGCTATCTCTGTGAAGGATGCTGAGGAAGATGTGATTTTGGCAGACAACCTTGCCGCGATTGTCTGGCATACCGGCGCCAAAGCCGACAGCGACAGCGTCCCCAATGAATTACGTATCAGCAAAACCTTATTGCCATCGTCTGATCACGATAACCGTGCTCGCTGGCTAACGGTGGCAACAGTAAAAAATCAATTAGCAAAGCAAGGTGTTTTAACCACAACCATGAAATAGACAGGAGGACATAATGCAACGGCAGCGTGGTTTTACTTTGGTTGAGTTATCAATTGTGTTGGTGGTGATTAGCCTGATTTTGGGGATGGCCTTTAAGGGCCGAGATTTAATCTACTCGGCAGAAATTAAGGCCGTACAAGCCACCAGCACCAAAATTTTGGCTGCGAGTAATCTGTATAGCGAGCGATACGGTGTGAATCCGCCGCATAGCGAAAATGGCGAAAAAAATACGCCTCATTCATTGTTGTATGAATTAATGGATAAAAAGTTATTGAGTGCAGGGGATATTTCAGATGCCTTAGGCGGTAAGTGGGTAAGCCAAAAGGGAACAGGAAATAATGATAATTTGGACAAAGACCGTGTATATGCCGGTTTAAAAGGCGTACAAACAGCCACCATTTGCACGCTTGATAATCGAATTGACGATGGGGAACCGAATGAGGGCTCAGTACGTTCAAATGCTACTGCTGGCGCTGTGGGGGCAAGCAGTTATCAGAAGACAGATGATTGCAGCAAAGTCAGCGGCAGCAATCACCTCTATTTTGAGATTTATTAGTCAGGGTCATGGTGCATCAACCTTTTAGGTTGATGCGCCTTACTTAATTATTTTTTCTGAATACGAAAACACTGATGAATCTTGCGATTACGGAAGTCTTCAGGGACGGATTGCGCGGATAAGTCGCGGATATTGAAACGCTCAGCCAATGTTGAGTCGAGTTGGAAACCACGTAGATTATTCGAGAAATACAACGTACCTGTCGGGCTCAACAGCTGCATTGCCTGTTCAACCAAACGAACATGATCGCGTTGTACATCCAAAATTTCTAACATCTTTTTCGAGTTAGAAAAACTGGGGGGATCCATCACGATCAAATCAAACTTTTGCCCGATTTCGACTGCATCTGTTAACCACTGCAACACATCCGCCCGCACACGCTCATGCTGTGGGCCATCTAATTCATTCAAAATCAGATTACGGTGGGCCCAATCGAGATAGGTATTCGACAAATCCACGGTGGTGGTTTCGACTGCCCCACCCGCGGCGGCATACACGGTGAAACTCCCAGTGTAAGCAAACAGATTCAAGAATCGCTTACCGGCGGCTTCGTTCCGTACTTGCGCTCGGGTCGGACGGTGATCAAGAAACAAACCCGTATCAAGGTAATTATCCAAATTGACCCAAAACTTGAGGCCACCTTCTTGCACGACAAAATTTTCGCCAAGTTGGCCGGTTTTCTCGTATTGATCCGATCCCTTTTGGCGGCGGCGGGTCTTAAAAGCAGCAAGGGCCGGGTCGAGCTGTAAGACGTCACATGCCGCAATCAATACAGCTTGCACCCACAGGGCATGTTCGGCTTCTTCAATTTGCCAGCCAGTATCATATTCAGCCACATGCAAACGCTCACCATACAAATCAATAGCAAGCGGAAACTCGGGCAAATCACGGTCGTAAAGCCGGTAACATTCGATTTGTTGCCGCTTGGCCCATTTCTTGAGATGACGAGCATTTTTCAACAAACGGTTTTTAAATGGAGTGAAGTCGCGCATTTTAGAGTAAATCCACCTTACGCTCTTTAGGTTTACGGCCAGCCCAATCACAAGCAAATTGCCATGCCACCCGCCCACTGCGCGCACCACGCATCAACGCCCAACGCAAAGCCGCTTTTTCGGCTTCAGCATTCATCTTTAACTTAAAGTGATTTAGCCACACCGCCACCGCTGCTAAGTAATCCTCTTGGCTAAACGGATAAAACGACAACCACAAGCCAAAACGTTCGGACAACGACACTTTTTCTTCTGTTGTTTCACCCGGACGAATTTCGCCCTCTTCATCAAGCTGATGTTCTAGGTTATCGCGCATCCGTTCTGGCATCAGATGGCGGCGATTCGAAGTGGCATAGACCAATACATTGTTACAGCGGCGAGCAATTCCACCGTCCAAAGCGGTTTTTAATGCTTTGTAAGCATCATCACCCTCTTCAAAACTAAGGTCATCACAATACAAAATAAAACGCTCTGGCCGTTCGGCAATCAGTTGCACAATATCCGGCAAATCCACTAACTGTGTTTTATCGACTTCAATCAACCGCAAACCCTCAGCGGCAAACTGCGGTAGTAACGCTTTCACCAAAGACGATTTTCCCGTACCACGCGCACCGGTTAACAACACATTATTCGCTGGACGACCGGCAACGAACGCCGCCGTATTACGCAATAAGCGTTCTTTTTGGCGATCAATGTGTGTTAAATCGGTCAACGGTACGCTGTGTGGCTGTGGGACAGCTTCGAGATAACAACGTCCCCCCACCATCTTACGACAGCGAAAAGCCGTGGCTTGCCAGTCAATCTCGGGTAAAGGCGGTGGTAACGTGGCCTCGAAACGCGCTAAAACCGCTTCTGCCCGTTGTAACAGTTGGGTTAAAGCGTCGGTACTCATTGCGAGGCACCTTCGCGGAACGACACAATCGGCCACCCCTGAATCTCGGCATGGGCGCGTAATACCTCGTCTGGATCGACCACCACAGGGTCGGTCACCGCTGCTAATAGGGGAATATCGTTGCGGGAATCACTGTAGAAATAGGAACGAGGATAGTCTTCTAAACGACGGCCTTGTGCCGCCAGCCACTCATTCAGGCGAATAATTTTGCCATCTTGAAAGCTCGGTGTACCGCGTGGTTTGCCGGTGAAACTGCCATCAGCCCGTTCTTCTAGTTCAGTTGCAATCAAATGAGGCACACCAAACGCGGCCACAATCGGCGCAGTGATAAAACGATTGGTCGCGGTAATCACCATCACGGTATCGCCAGCAGCTAAATGCTCATCGACTTTAGCCTGACCCGCTGTGGTCATTAAAGGCCGAATATGTTGCGCCAGATACTGTTCGTGCATGGCATCCAGTTCTTGCCGTGAAAACCGTGTAAGAGGGGCCAATTGAAAGTCGAGAAACTCGTAGATATCGAGGGTGCCGGTTTTGTATTGTTGATAAAAACGGTCATTCTCGCGGTGGTAATACTCAGCGTCTAACACCCCTTGGTTGATTAAAAAACGCGGCCATTCGACATCTGAATCGCCAGCCAGCAGGGTGTTATCCAAATCAAATAAAGCGAGATTATTCATGACATATTTTTCCACAACAAAGGGCGACCACGGCCAAGCAAGCCAAGTTGGCGGTGGCCTTAACGTTGGACGTTAAAACGTGACTTGAGAATGTTTTTTACAAACGGAACAGTGATTGGCTTTTTGAGTGCCAAAGAATAATGGTCAAGCGCATCGACCATATCAATCAAGCTGGCCATATCCCGCCGCCAGTGATTCATCAGCCAAGCAAACACATCATCGGGGATATCCACCATCCGCGAACGGGCATGGCGGCGCAAAGCGGCTAATTTGTCAGCATCAGATAAGGTATGCACTTCAAACACCAAGCCCCACGCCAAACGGGTGCGTAAATCATCACGCAGTTTGAGTTGTTGTGGCGGGATACGACCGGCGGTTAATAGCTGGCCTTCACCATCGACCAGTGTATTGAAAATAGAAAACAGGGTGATTTGATCATCTGGGGTGAGATCATCCACATGATCGACAGCGACACAGCGGGCTTCTCGGGCAAAGTCGGGCAGGCTCTCGCTACGAGCATCCAGATAAATGGCCGCCCGTCCAATTGCATGAGCGTGTTCTACCCACTGTTTTAACAGATGAGTTTTGCCCACCCCGGGTTCACCCCATAGGTAGATAAAACGCTCCCCACAGGGGTCGGTCAACGCGGCGATGATCTGCTGATTATATTCAGCAATCACATGATCGAAGGCCGGAGAAGACGGCGGCGTGAGGTCGAGGACTAATTGATCCAAGGCGGTACCGGAAACGTCAAAAGGTGAAAGAAAACGGCGCACTCACAAACATCGAGGGGGCATTCTACCCTGATAAAAGCGGCTGGCGTAATAGTGTTGCAGTCCTTCGACTGATAAAACCCGCACAATCGCAGCCAAAGGCAAGGCAATCATCACCCCCACAAAACCAAACAACTGGCCAAATGCCATCAGAGCAAAAATAACTTCTAACGGAGATAGGCCAATCCGCTCACCCACTAAATAAGGGGTAATCAGATAACTTTCTAACAGCTGGCCGAAGGCATACATTCCCCACACCGCCAGCAACAAGCTCCAACCGTCGCCTTGTAAAATCGCTGCGATTGTTGCCAATCCTAGCCCAATAAAGGCACCGACATACGGAATAAATACCAATAAACCGGTAAAAACCCCGATGGCTAATCCCGATTGCAACCCCGCCAACCACCAACCGCCGCCATAGATCAGCGCCATCAATAACATCACCAATAATTGCCCACGCAAAAATTCACCCAATACACGGTCAAGTTCAGCCGCGATCCGATCGGTGTGCTGTTGCCAGCGTGGCGGGATCAGGCGAGTAAAACGATCTACCACCGCTTGCCAGTCGCGCAAAAAGTAGTAAAACAAAATCGGCACCAAAATTAAGTTGGCCAAAAAAGCCAATAATGCTAAGCCCTGCGACGTTAGCGCGGGCAAGGTATTGCCGACAGCACGACGAATAGCATCGACATGCTCCACCAACACTTGCCGTAAACCGCTGATATCGAGTTGTACTGTGAACCCCAAAGTGTGCTCTGCCCACGGTGCAACGGTATTTTGTAGCCAATCCACCAAACTCGGCAGTCGGTTTGATAATAAATGGCCTTGTTGCAATAACATGGGTAACAACAGCAACAACATCAGCAACACGCCAATCCCCAATAATAAGGTGACCAACACCGCTGCCACCGCCGCCGAACAACCAAGACGCTGTAAGCGCTGTGACAAGGGGGTGGTGATATAGGCCAACACCGCTGCTGTGACGAACGGTGTCAAAATAGGGCCGAGGAAATACATCAGCATCCCAAATAACAACAATGCCGAGGTGATGGCCAGACCAATCCACCATGATGAGGCACGACGAGAAGCAACCATCTTTTACACTCGCAGCAAACAGGGAAAGAGAGTGCGCGCAATCTGTTAAAATATCGGCAGTTTTTGCTTCACTGCTCGCGATTTCTTGCGGCGCAACATGAGAGCAAATTACACCACAGAATTTAATTAGCAAGAAAGAGAGTCTTTTTGTGAGCCAAACCTCCCTCAGTTATCGTGATGCTGGCGTGGATATCGATGCCGGTGACCAACTTGTTGAAAACATCAAACCGTTTGCCAAACGCACTATGCGTCCAGAAGTTTTGGGCGATTTGGGGGGATTTGGCGCGCTGGTGGAAATCAGCAAAAAATATCAAGAACCCGTGTTGGTATCGGGTACCGATGGCGTCGGCACTAAACTGAAATTGGCCTTTGATTGGGACAAACACGACACCGTTGGTATCGATTTAGTGGCGATGAGCGTCAATGATATTTTGGTGCAAGGTGCAGAACCGCTGTTTTTCCTAGATTATTTTGCCTGCGGTAAGCTGGATGTGCCGCGTGCAACGGATGTGATCAAAGGCATTGCTGCCGGATGTGAACAAGCCGGATGTGCGTTAATCGGTGGTGAAACCGCAGAAATGCCCGGTATGTACCCCGTGGGTGAATATGACCTCGCTGGTTTTGCTGTCGGTGTGGTTGAAAAAGCCAAAGTTATCACTGGCCGCGACATTGTGGCGGGTGATGTGGTGTTGGGCTTAGCCTCCAACGGTGCTCACTCCAACGGTTATTCTTTGGTACGTAAAATCATCGACCGTGCACAGCCAGATTTGGATGCCCCATTTGATGGTGACACGACCCTGCGTCAAGCGGTCATCGCCCCAACCCGTATCTACGTCAAACCTTTATTGGCATTGATGGCAGAATTGACAGTCAAAGGGATGGCACATATCACTGGCGGCGGGTTGACTGAAAATATCCCTCGCGTGTTGCCTGTCAACACGGTGGCACAAATTGATGCCAAGAGTTGGACCTTACCAAAACTGTTCCAATGGCTGCAGCAAGAGGGCAATGTGGATGCCCAAGAAATGTACCGTACTTTTAATTGTGGTATTGGCATGGCGGTGATTGTTGCTGCTGAAGAGGCCGACCGTGCTGCTGCCTTCTTAACGGCCCAAGGCGAAACGGTCTATCGTATTGGCCACATTCGCCCACGTCAGGGTGACGAACATCAAACCCAAGTGGCGTAAGCAATGAAGAATGTTGTGATTCTGATTTCTGGTCGTGGTTCGAATATGCAGGCCATCGTGGACGCGCAAATCAGCGGTGCCCAGATTGCAGCGGTGATTTCGAACCGACCAGATGCCGCCGGTTTAGCTTGGGCTGCCGCACGCGGCATCGCTACTGCGGTCGTTGACCATAAAGCTTTTGCAAACCGCGAGGCGTTTGATCAAGCCTTAGCAGATTGTATCGACAGCTATCAACCCGATTTGGTGGTGTTGGCTGGCTTTATGCGGATTCTGACGCCCGAGTTTACCCGTCACTACGAAGGACGGATGTTAAATATCCACCCTTCACTGCTGCCAGCTTTCCCCGGACTGCATACCCATGAACGGGCGATTACCGAGGGTTGTAAAGTGGCTGGCTGCACCGTGCACTTTGTGACTGCCGAGTTGGATCATGGTCCCATTGTCGCGCAAGGGGTGGTGAGTGTGGCAGATGATGAAGATGCCGATAGTTTAGCAGCTAAGGTTTTAACCATTGAGCACCAGCTTTATCCGCAAGCGGTGGCTGATTTTGTGGCAGGGCGCTTGCAAATTCGTGGCAATCGAGTGGTAACGGTGTAGGCCTGACGTCATGCGGATGCCGCTGAGTGTGGCAATCGGGCTGTCCCTTCTGTGTCATGCAATCGTGTTGACACAGGGGGGATGGCAACTGCCGGCAACCGAGGTCGCCGTACCTATCAGCCCCTTATCGGTGACATGGGTTCAGCAAACCGTGGCAGTCAACACCGCACCACCGCCTGCTGTCCCCGCTGTCGCTGAGGCAGACATCACCCTCCCGCCAGTCAAGCCATCACCCACGCTCACCGAGCCAATCCCTGAGCCGAGCGAAACATCCCCAGCCGTTGCTGAAACACCCGCAGAAACCGATGCGGCGACCGCAGCACAGCCACCATCAGCGCAAGCCGATGTGCCAATGTTCCCCCAACAGGCTTTGCTGCGTTATGAGGTTTTTTATGGCAATTTATTGGCAGGACTCGCCGAGCTGAATTGGCAACAACAGGGAGTGCATTACCAGCTACAGTTGCGATTGCAGCCGGTGTTTAGCCGTCCGCTGCTGTATCAGAGTGAGGGCCAGATAGAGAAAAATGGCCTGAAACCGCAGCGATTTTATGGTGAACGCAAAGGACAAGTGCGCGAGCAGGCTGAATTTGATTACGCGCAACAACAGTTGCGTTATGGTGCACAGCTGGAACACCTCAGTCCCCTGCCTGATGCGGCACAAGATATTCTCAGCGTGGCATTCCATATTGCCTTGCAGGGTGCATCAGTTTTACAACAAGAATTAGCGGTAACCAATGGCCGCAAACTCTATCATTATCCTCTGACCGTGATCGGCGAGGCGACTTTTACCCTAGAATCACACTCGATTCCGGTATTCCATCTCGCCAGCCGAACCGACCAAGAAAGTACCGAATTTTGGTTTGCCCCACAATTTGCCAATCTTCCTTTACGCATTCGGCGGCATAGCCCCGAGCTGACGCTCGATCAACGATTGATTTTTCTCAGTATTAACGGCGAAACCCAACTGGAACGCCCTCCTAAAGAAAGACCCCAAGCCCATGGCTGATTCTTCCTCCCCAATTCCTTTACTGGCGATTGTCAGTGCATTACACCGTGTTTTGCCTGCTGAACATCCAGCAGATACCGTGTTGTCGCATTTTTTCCGTACCCATCCGAAATTGGGCGCCAGCGACCGCCATCATATTGCAGAAACGGTGTTTGCCACGCTGCGCCGTTTGTCCTATCTGCGCGCATTGATTGCCCCATACGATACCCCTCGCGCTTTTGCGATTGCGGCACTGATTAAATTGCGTGGTGTTCCTATTCGGGCGATTGAGCATGATTTGGGACGTGATGAAAAAGAATGGGTGGTGACTTTAAAAGGCGCTCATCCTGAATTGACCCTCTCCGAACAAGCGGAATTACCACCGTGGGCCGTGACCTCATTGCAAGGCAGTGGCATGAGCGATGAAGCCATTTTGGCTTTAGGTCGTGGCATGCAACGGCCTGCCCCGTTAGATTTGCGGGTCAATACCATAAAGGCCAAGCGTGAAGATGTCTTAGCACAACTGGAGCGTGAAGGGATTGCTGCTGAAGCCACGCCGTATTCACCGTTTGGCATCCGCTTAAAAGACAAAATTGCTTTGAATAAACACAGTTTATTCGCTGGCGGTAAAGTCGAAGTGCAAGACGAGGGTAGCCAATTGTTAGGTTTGTTGCTGGCGCCAAAGCGCGGCGAGATGGTGACCGATTTCTGTGCGGGTGCTGGGGGCAAAACCCTGTTGCTGGGGGCAATGATGCAATCGTCAGGCCGTCTGTATGCGTTCGATGTCGCTGAGGGACGGTTAAGCAAGATGAAACCGCGCCTAGCACGCTCTGGTTTGTCGAATGTTCACCCACAACGGATTGAACATGAACGCGACAGCCGTATCAGCCGCTTGGTGAATAAAATGGATCGGGTGTTGGTCGATGCCCCGTGTTCAGGCTTGGGCACTTTGCGCCGTAATCCTGATTTGAAATTACGGCAAAACGCGGAATCGGTTGCCGAACTCAATACTTTACAACGCAATATCTTACAGTCGGCTTCTCGTTTGGTGCGAGTGGGTGGCCGTTTGGTGTATGCCACATGCAGTATTCTGCCAGCGGAGAACCAAGAAATCGTCAGAGCTTTCCTTGCTGACAATCCGCAATTTAGCTTGCTTCCCGCCAATGAGCTGTTAGCCGCACAACGGGTCGATCTGACGATGCCTGACGAGTATCTCAACCTCACCGCCCATCAACATGGCACCGATGGTTTCTTTGCTGCTGCACTGGTTCGCCACGATTACTAAATTTTAATTTGATAGCTTACAAGGCACGCCGGAGTTCTTCTGGTGTGTCGTCATGATCGCCATGCAAATGTTGCTCGTACACTTTTGAGTAGGCTTCATGGCTCTTGGTGGGCTTGGCCGGTTCTGCCAGATTTTCTAATTGCACTGCTTCACAGTAGGTAATCAAAGCATGATGCAGCTTTTGCAAGAGGTTGTTGTCAATATGAAAACCTTCGTCCTGTAGCCATTGCAACAGCGCAGCCAGCGACGATTCCCCTAATACATAGGTGACTAACACTCGGTTTTGATGCGGGAAGGCGAGCGCCGATACGCCTGAGATATGTTGTAACCGCTGTGCAGCTTGTTCCGCCTGTCCGGGGGGAAAGGGGTGAAAAACGATGTCGTGGCACTTAAACAGTTCATGAACGGGCGGGCGGCGGTGTGGCATAACAAGTCCTCCTCACATCACATCAAACGCCCCAGCACGATATTCTGGATCATTAACTGGGGTTTTGGTCGGGTAGGGCGGGTGATTTTGCTTTCCAGTATTCGTCCAAGCGCAAAGATATGCAAGTCGGGCGCAGCATTGTGCGCCCTGATCCTTTGCTACACCTCATCAACTACGGTTTTGCCGGATTGGTGTTTTTGCTTTCCAATATGCGTTGCACCTTGAGGATATTTAAGGCCTGTCCCAGTTGATTATCCGTTTTCGGATTGGGGTCTCGTGGGTTAACCGTTGATTCTGGTTTATCCTCTTTTTGTTCCACCGGTGTTAACGGTGTAACCGACTTCGGTGTGGATTTATCACTTGGGTTGCTTAAGTGGTGTTCTAAATCTGCCTCGCGTAAACGCAATGGGGTTTGGGCGCTTGCTGCCGCTTTTTGTGTGATTTGTTCTTCCACCACTACATCAGGCTCAATCCCTTTCGCCTGAATAGAACGACCATTTGGTGTGAAATAACGCGCAGTGGTCAATTTAATCCCACCAGCAGATCCCAACGGCAGAATCGACTGCACCGACCCTTTCCCAAAAGTTTGCACCCCTACAACAACGGCACGCTTATGGTCTTGCAGTGCCCCTGCCACAATTTCAGATGCCGATGCTGTACCGGCATTCACCAACACCACCAGCGGTATATCGCGCATTTCAGCAGGTAAGCGGTTTAAAGGATCTTCTCCTTTACGGCTGTAATTTTGTACCGATGCCGTCAGACGCATTTTGGCATCAGGGGCGCGGCCTTCGGTATAGACCACCAGCGCATCTTTCGGCAAAAAGGCCGCCGAGACCCCAACCGCTGCATTTAATAAACCACCCGGATCATCACGCAAATCAATAATCAACCCTTTAAGCGGTTTTTTATTGTCTTTCGACACCGCGACCAAGGCATCAACCAGATTTTCAACAGTATGCTCTTGGAACTGAGCAACGCGCACATAGCCATAGTCGGGCTCTAATAACTTCCAACGCACACTCTTGGTTTTGATAATGGCACGGGTGATTTGTACAGTGAAGGTGCGATTTTCACTCTTGCGGGCAATAGTCAGGGTAATTTTTGTCCCCGGCTTGCCACGCATTTTTTTCACTGCATCGGTCGTTGACAGCCCACGCGCCGAGGTCTCATCAATTTTGACAATCAAATCACCACTTTTCAGGCCCGCACGGAAAGCAGGGGTATCTTCAATCGGGGCAATGACTTTAATAAAACCGTCTTCCGAACCAATTTCAATCCCAAGGCCACCAAACTCGCCCTGTGTGCCTTCTCGTAATTCTTTGTAGGCTTCAGGGTCTAAATAAGCAGAATGGGGATCAAGCCCAGTCAACATGCCATTGATCGCTTCGTTAATCAGTTTTTTATCTTCAACCGGTTCAACATAATCTTGTTTGATGCGGCCAAACACTTCGGCAAAGGTACGCAGCTCATTCAATGGCAAAGGTGCACTGGCTTCGCGTTCTGCCACTGCAGACACGCTCATCGTGAGCACCGCACCGAGTACGGCCCCACCCGTCACCAAAGCAAAGGTATTGCGTAAATTCGACATTGCTGATTCCTTGATCGTATTCTTTAACCACCGACCCATTGCTGAGGGTTGATGGGCTGTCCCAGATGACGGAGTTCAAAATACAAACCGCTTTCCGCAGCCCCACCGCTGGCACCGGTGGTGGCAATCGTATCACCTGCGCGAACACGATCACCGATTTGTTTCAATAACGCCTCTGCGCCGCCATAAATGCTCATATAACTATTGCCGTGATCGACAATGACCATATTGCCAAAACCACGCAACCAATCGGCGTACACCACACGGCCTTCAGCCACCACGCGCACCGCTTGTCCAGCCGGCGCTTGGATAAAAATCCCCTTCCACACTGTGCTGGTTTCACCGCGCCGAGTGCCAAAACGCCCCGTGATGGCTCCCGAGGTGGGGAGGCGCATTTTGCCTTTTAAGGCGGCAAACCCTCGCCCTGCAGCGGTGGGTTCGGGCGGCGGTGTGGTTTTACTGTTTTGCTCTGCTTCGGCTTCTTGTTTGGCTGCCCGCGCTTCTTGCGCTTTTTGGCTTGCTTGCTCTTGTTCAAACCGGCGCTTTTCCGCTTCAAGACGAGCCACTTCAGCGCGATGTTGTTGTGCTTGTTTTGCCTCAGCTCGGGCGGCGGCGCGTGCTTGGGCAGCTTTGGCTTCTGCCAGTTTTTGTTCTCGTGCTCGGCGTTCGGCTTCGCGTTTTGCCGCGAGTTCCGCGCGACGCTTGGCTTCTTCCGCTTTGCGTTTGGCGGCTAATTCCGCTTGGCGCTTGGCTTCAGCGCGTCGGCGTTCTTCTTCCTCACGTCGTTTACGTTCAATTTCACGATTGATTTGTTCGATCAACTGCGTCAGACGTTTTTCATCGGCCTGTAATTTGCCAATTTGTTGTTGCTGTTGCCGAATTTGATTCGATAGCTTGGCGACCAGTTGCTCTCGCTGTTGTTTTTCTGCTTCGAGTTTTTGTGTCTGTTGCTGTTGTTCGCCGGCAATCTTCTGTAAACGTTGATTTTCAGAGGCCAATTGCGCTGACAAACGTTGTAATTCCGCTAATTGCTCGCGCAGACGGTTGATGACTTGATGTTCTGCCCGTGCTAAGTAGTGTTGGTAGGCTTGTTCACGGGCGCTTTGATTGGGGTTTTTTTGGTCTAACCATTGTTTCAAGACATCGCTTTCACCCACACGGTGTTGATTACGCAATACACGGGCAATCCGTTCCTGAGTGGCTTTCATCCCCTGTTGAATGTCTTGAATTTGCTGTCGAACCTGACCGCGTTCACCCTCTGAACGGTCTTTTTGCTCGGTCAAGGAAGCCAACGCCCGTTTGGCCTGACTGATAGCAATTTCAGATTGCCGCAAAGCATCACTGGCCTCGCTATGGTCTTCCTCTGTTTCTTTGATCTCTTTCGACAGCGTTTGAATCTGTTGACGAATATCTTTTAAGTCTGCCTGTGGTGCAGCAGGAGAGCTGGGCAACGCCTCGGGAGCTGCCCATGTCATCGAGGCCATGCCGCTACCCAAACAGGCCATCACACACCAAGGCCATACCGCCACAGGCAGCTTTTTCATAGTAACTTCGCAATCAATCAAAGTGTAATAAGCTGCGGCCAGTCATTTCAGCCGGTTGGGACAAGCCCATCATAGCCAAAAGTGTTGGTGCAATATCACGCAATGCCCCTTCACCGACAAAATGCGCGGCGCGCTGACCAATGTATAAACATGGCACACGATTTAAGGTGTGTTGGGTATGCGCTTGATTATGGGCATGGTCGTGCATTTGTTCACAGTTACCATGATCAGCAGTAATTAACACTTCACCACCCGCTGCCAACATCGCAGTGACACAGCGCGCCACACATTCATCGAGGGTTTCAACCGCTTTGATTGCCGCTGGCATCACACCGGTGTGACCCACCATATCGCCGTTAGCGTAGTTACAGATAATCGCGTGGTACTGTCCAGAAGCAATGGCCTGTTCAATATGGGCGGTAACTTCTGGTGCATTCATTTCAGGTTGTAAATCGTATGTCGCTACTTTGGGCGATGGCACCAGAATGCGGTCTTCACCTTCATACACCGCTTCTTCGCCACCGTTAAAGAAATAGGTGACGTGGGGGTATTTTTCCGTTTCAGCAATCCGCAACTGACGTAGGCCCAAACCCGATAAGTACTCACCTAAGGTTTGCCGGATTTTTTGGGGTGGATAGGCAACCGGATGTTGATAGGCCTCGCCATAGCTGGTCAATGAGGCAAAGTAAGAGAAAGCAACCCGCCGCGCAGCAAAGGCATCAAAGGCCGGATCGGTCAACGCGGTGGTCAGTTGACGGGCACGATCAGCGCGGAAATTCATAAACAGCACCACATCGCCGTCTTGCATTTTGACCGGTTCACCAATCACCGTGGCGTGCACAAACTCATCGTTTTCATCGCGAGCATAAGCCGCATCAAGGGCCGAGGTGGCATCTGTGGCGTGATAAACAGCTTCACCTTCTACCAAGAGCTGATAAGCCGGTAAGACACGTTCCCAACGCTTATCGCGATCCATCGCCCAATAACGACCGACCATGCTGACTAAGCGTGCCTGAGGACACGCGGCCAAGACGGTGGTTAACCGATTAAGATAGGTGTGAGCGCTACGTGGTGGGGTATCACGGCCATCTAAAAAGGCATGGACATAAATCGCTGGTACACCGGCAGTGTGTGCGGCTTGGATTAAGGCATGGATATGTGCTTCATGGCTGTGGACACCCCCATCTGACAGCAAACCCATGATGTGAAGAACACCTTGACGTTTTGCTGTCGCAATCGCTTCGGTAATCACGGGGTTATTGGCAAATTGACCGGTTTCAATATCCATGTCAACGCGACTGATATCTTGTTGAACCACCCGTCCAGCGCCAATGTTGAGATGGCCGACTTCTGAGTTACCAAACTGACCGGAAGGCAAACCAACCGCGTGTTCAGATGCATCTAAAGTTGTATAGGGATAGTCACGGCGCAGTCGATCCCAGTTGGGGGTTTGGGCATGCAGAATTGCATTGTCCTCTCCCTCAAGTCGATGACCAAAACCATCCAAAATCAACAGCAAAACAGGGGTTACATTCGACATAGTGCAAGAATCTATTCGGTAGTTAATATTAGGGCTTGTTGATGTTTACAGCCAAACAACTTACGATTGTAACGGTTTTTACAGCCTTTTACCGGAGACTGGCTTTGCCATCCAACTATACGCATATCGAGCAGACCTCTCGTGCCATGAAGGCAATGTCACATCCGCTGCGGTTAAAAATTATTTCCGTGTTACAAGACCGCGAAGTCAGTGTGCAAGAGATCGTCGAACAGGTCGGTACCTCACAAAGTAATATCTCGCAACACCTTGCCGTTATGCGTGAAAAAGGCGTCTTGCGAACACGCAAAGACGCCAATCGGGTTTATTATCGCTTAGGTGACTTACGCACATTAGAAGTTTTGAAACTGATGCGTGAAGTCTTTTGTGGCTTTAGTGATGACGAAGACAGCCACGATTAACTGTCCATCACCCCGCTGTGATTCGGCGGGGCAGGTTCAGCTGGCGCAGGGGTAGTGGGCGCGGTTTCAGGGGTCGTGAGTTCCTGTGGCAAGCTAATCCATCCCTGATGCGCAGCGGCGCCCAACATTAAGCTGAGTGCAAACACCGCTATCGGCATAAACAGAATCATCCCAACGATCACTCGTCCGCGTGTCATGGCGGTGGTCAGATGTAATGCTTGAACCAAAATGGTGATGCCCCACGCGGCCAAACCAAAGGCCAAAAAGCTATCAAGTGGTGCCGGCACGGCCAATAACAGCGGCTCTAACAATTGTGGCGTATGCGACAACACCACCAGCCCAAATAAAGATTCTTGGCCTTGCCAACCAGATTGGCGCAACCACCACGCCATAAACCACGCTAACAGACCGCTTTCAACCACATTGACTGCCATAAAAAAAGCCAGTCGATTGGCCATGCCACCCGTGAACGTGTCAGCGACCAGCGCAGACGCCAACCCCAAACACAATAACCACAGGATTACTGCCGAAAGTGGATATTGATAGTGGCCAATTGACCGGACTCTAAACCGCATTAAATCAAGTGCATCTTGCACAAGTCGGGCAAACATTAGTCGAAAATCACCGTTTTGTTGTTGTAAGACAGAATGCGGTTGTCCAAATGCCAACGCACCGCGCGAGATAACACCATTCGCTCTAAATCACGTCCTTTCTGAATCAAATCATCGACATCATCACGATGAGAGATTCGAGTGACTTCCTGTTCAATAATTGGCCCTTCATCCAGCTGTTCTGTCACATAGTGGCTGGTAGCACCAATCAATTTCACCCCACGAGCATGTGCGCGATGATAGGGTTTTGCACCATCAAAGGCAGGTAAAAAACTGTGATGAATATTGATCACCCGATTGGGGTAGCGTTGTACAAATTCTTCTGATAACACCTGCATGTAGCGCGCCAAAATAATCAGGTCAACACCATGTTGTTCTAATAAGGCAAACTGTTGTTGCTCAAGTTCCACCTTATTTTGCCGTGTAACCGGGACGACATGGTAAGGAATACCATTAAATTCGGCGATACGGCGACAATCCTCGTGGTTAGAGATAATCAAGGGAATTTCACAGTGCAGTTCACCGATACGCCAGCGATGCAGTAAATCAATTAGGCAGTGCTCGTATTTGGAGACGAAAATCGCGATTTTCGGTTTGTTTTCCGACAGCGCCATTTTCCATTCCATCCGATTTTCGCGGGCAATCGGCTCGAATGCCGCTGCAAAATCGGCGATCGGCAAAGTAAACCCATCTAGGGCCCACTCCACCCGCATCAAAAATAACCCAGCATCAGCATCTTGATGCTGATCCGCGTGCAAAATATTGGCGTTGTAAGAGAGTAAAAAATTAGCAATGGTTGCCACCAAGCCTTTGCGATCTGGACAACAGATCAACAAAGTGGCGGAATGTTTGTGCGACATAAAGCATCCGGTGAAAAAAATCAAACAAAGACCAGCAAACCAGACACTGCCGCGCTGGCAATGTCTGGATAAGCCTCAATTATTTTGCATGTAAATTCGCTGCATCGAGGGTGTTTTGCAACAATGTCGCCACTGTCATCAACCCCACGCCACCTGGGACAGGTGTAATGGCCGACGCCACCGTTTGTGCCGCTGCAAAATCCACGTCCCCTACCACCTTGCCATCATCGAGTCGGTTGATCCCGACATCAATCACCACCGCACCGGGTTTAATCCAATCACCTTTCACAAAGAAAGGCCGTCCCACGCCAGCCACAATAATATCTGCTCGCCGTACTTCAGCGGCTAAATCAGCCGTCGCAGAGTGGCAAACCGTCACCGTAGCACGAGCCAACAACAACTCTAATGCCATTGGCCGGCCCACAATGTTTGATGCCCCAATCACCACCGCGTGTTTGCCTTTTACCTCAATGCCGGCGTGTTCCAACATAATCATCACACCACGTGGCGTGCATGGACGTAACAGTGGCATTTTTAACGCTAGGCGACCGACGTTGTAAGGATGAAAACCATCTACATCTTTTTTCGGATCGATGGTTTCAATAATGGTTTCTGGGTTGATGTGCTCAGGCAGTGGCAGTTGAACCAAGATGCCGTCAACCTCAGGGTCTTGGTTCAATGTGGCAACCAACTGCAATAAGGCTTCTTGTGTCGTTGAGGCTGGCAAATCGTAAGACAGCGAGCGAATACCGACTTTTTCACATGAACGTTTTTTGTTACGCACATAAATTTCTGAGGCAGGATTATTGCCCACGAGGATCACCGCAAGGGCTGGTGCGCGCAAACCTTGATCTAAGCGTGTTTGCACACCTTCGGCAACACGATCAAGCAAAGCAGCAGAAATAGTTTTTCCGTCAATCAGTTGGGCAGTCATATAAGCATCCGCTTCAGGGTGGCTAAAACAGAATTTTCGCATTTTTTTACATCTTGCCTCAACTTGTGTTGACAACCCGAAATTTTATCTATAATATTCGGGTCTCTTGATCGGCGGGGCGTAGCGCAGTCTGGTAGCGCACCTGGTTTGGGACCAGGTGGTCGTGAGTTCGAATCCCACCGCCCCGACCAAGAATTCTTCTGACTGGTGTCCCTGACCATCAGGCAACAGAAAGCGCCCGTAGCTCAGCTGGATAGAGCATCGGCCTTCTAAGCCGAGGGTCACAGGTTCGACTCCTGTCGGGCGCGCCAAAGGCGCAAAAGTGTTTACACTGGTGGCTGTAGCTCAGTTGGTAGAGTCCCGGATTGTGATTCCGGTTGTCGTGGGTTCGAGTCCCATCAGCCACCCCAAAATAAAGAAGCCTGCTTAATGCGGGCTTTTTTGTTTTTTTCAGATAGAAAAAAATCGCCGTCAACATCACGGCGATTTTTTTTATTCTCGCTGACCTTCTTGGCTTGGTGTTTCGTCTTGCGCTGGAACAGCATATTTTTCTTCTGCCCATGCACCAAGATCAATTAATTTACATCGTTCAGAACAAAACGGACGATATAGACTCTCTGGTTCCCACACGACAGATTTCCGACAAATCGGGCACGATACAGTACGCACAGCCATATTTTCTCTTTACAGTTTGCAATACGTCATGGTGAAGGGGATCGCTTGGTCGATAACTTGCTTCCCACCTCCATCAAAATTTGGCGTGATAAAACGAACATTGACAGCATATTTACTGGCCGAAATTTCTGGAATCGCTGTTATGTCTGCTGCCATCTCTAGCCGCAGTAGGTGAAAAACGTTCCCACCGGACATCTGTTGAAAAGCACCTCGTGGGGCGAGATGGGCTATTTTTTTGCCGCGATGGCGTAATAGCTTTAACAGAATATCGACAGCTTCTTTCACCGGCAAAAGCGGTTGCACCCATTGTTGCAATAATTCACCACGCTCTGCGCTGGCTAAATTTTGCCAGTAATGCAACGACGGCAAATCAAATTCATTCACGCCACCAGCAATATTTGCGCGTTGGCGCACACTATTGAGCCATTCATGTTCGCGTAAATGGTGCCCCAAACGGCCACTATTTTCTAATAATTGGGCGGAGGTTTGCTCGATTCTCTCTAAAGTGGCATCTAAACTGTCTTCTGCAATCAAGGGATTATCACGCAAGCCTTCTAGAATATGCTTTTGCTTATCCAGCTCTTGCACTAATTCAGATTTCAAATCTAAACGACCCGCTAAATCGAGCAACTCAAACAATACCAATAGCGCAATATAATGCGCATGGCCTTGTTCTTGTTGTTGAAAAAACGCTAAGCGCTTGAAAATATCTTCTAGGCGCAAAAGGGTACGAATTTTTTCTGCGAGGGGAAATTCAAAGCAAATCACTGCGTGGCCAAAGGAAAAGAATAGGAGACGGACTACAATCTGGAAGCAGCTTGCTTGGCAAGCGCTAGATAATAGTGATGTTTCTGCTCAACTTGCAGCAATAAGTGTGATAAATCTTTGCTATTGTCAATCACATCTTGCGCCGCAGCAAGTCGCTGTGCACGGGTCAATTGATTGGCCATAATGGCTTGCACTTGTTCGACCGTCAATCCACTACGCTGTTGCACCCGCTCAATTTGCTGCTGCTCGGCACAATCAACCACCAGCGTGCGCGATAAATGCGGGGTGTAATGCCCCAACTCGAATAACAACGGTACCACCAACACCGCATACGGTGTCGTCACTTGGCTTAACTGCTGTAGGCTTTGTGTCAAAATTAACGGATGTAAAACCTGTTCGAGTTTTTGTTTTTCCTCTGGCTGATTAAACACACGCTGTCTCATCCAAGCCCGATTCAGTGCCCCGTCGGCTAAGCGACACTCACGACCAAATACGGCTTCTAAGGCTGGCATTGCCATACCCTCGGCAGAGGTTAACTGATGTGCAATCACATCCGTATCAATCACTGCGATACCGAATGTCGCAAAATGCGCAGCCGCAGCACTCTTACCACTGCCAATACCCCCTGTTAAACCAAGGACCCAAAGGTGAACGGGAAGCGTAGGTAAAGAAGCGGGGGACAACAAAGGGCGATTCCTTTTACTGATGAGAATAAGAAAAAAGCTGCCAAAGATAGATGACCGCCCCAGCACAGGCCAGTGCAGGTGCAAATGGGATGTAAGGTGTTTGCTGTCGTTGACGCCACAACACACCATACACAATCGCCAAGGACGAGGCGGATAATAACACTAAAGGCAAATTTTCTAAGCCAATCCACGCCGCAATCGCCGCAAATAACTTAGCATCGCCTAAACCAAGTCCCATCTCACCTCTCCATAACCAATAGCCCTGAGCAACAAGCCATAGCAGAAGATAAGCAAGGGCAGCGGCAAGCACGGCTTCTTGTGTCGAGAGACGCTGATCTGGGCCCAGCACAGTCCACAATAGCCCCAGCCATAACAAGGAGAGTGTCAAAACATCCGGCAACAATAAATGCTGAATGTCGATCATCGCGAGGGCAAACAAGAGGCTAAGCAACAGCGCTGTTATGAAAGCAGTCACAGGTGTTGCAATGAACCAATATGAGCCGCCCCAACAAAGCATGGTTGCACACTCAACCAGAGGATAACGGCGTGAGATCGGTGACTGGCAATAGCGGCACAGTCCCCGTTGCGCCAAAAAACTCCCTACGGGTATTAAGTCTATGGCCACCAGCCGGTGTTGACAGTTTGGGCAATGAGAGGGTGGCCACGCCAAATTGAAGCGAGTCGTGCCTTCGGGCGACATCAGCATCAGCGGTAGCCGATAAATCACGACATTTAAAAAGCTACCGCACAGCAAACCAAGGACACAGGCCAAAGCTAACATCAGCGAACACAGGGAATCAGTTTAACACGTTTCACGGCACGCTCATGTGTTTGCAGAATTTCAAATACACAACCATAGCGTTTGAAACAGGTCCCCACTTCGGGAATGTCTTGAAAATAGTCGAGGATTAAACCATTCAAGGTTTTGGGGCCATCGAGAGGGAAATTTGTCCCACACAGACGATTCAGTTCTCGCAACTGTATTGTGCCATCAACTTCTAACATGCCATCTTCTTTGGCTAATAATCGATTGTCACGAGCAGGGGCTTGAGTGGTAAAACGGCCAACGAGTTGTTCTAGGATATCTTCTAGGGTGACTAAACCGAGTAGCTCACCATATTCATCCACCACAATCGCAATTCGGCGATGGTTTTCTTGAAAGCTTTGCAATTGAGTAAAGAGTGGTGTGCCTGCAGGAATAAAGTAAGGCACACGCAAAACAGAACGTAAAGCATCAACACTGAGATCTTCACTAGAAAGATGCAAAACTTTTTTGGCATGCAAAATACCGACAATATTGTCCTGATTACCCTCACACACTAATAACCGCGTATGGTGGCAAGTCCGCAACTGGTGGTCGATGATATCCATCTCATCTGCAAGATTGATCATTTCAATTTGCCCACGCGGCACCATCACATCATCGACTGTTTGATTCTCCAGCTCAAATAGGTTGAGCAACATACTTTGGTGTTTCTTCTCAACAAACTGTCCCGACTCCAATACCAATACCCGCAGCTCTTCTGGGGTCAACATGGGCGTTTCAGGTTGTGGTTGCACACGCAAGATACGAATGGTCGCCTTAACAAATAGGTTTACAAACCAAACGACCGGATAAAACAGTTTTAACAATCCAGTTAGCGGATAACTTGCGACGACAGCAATTCGGTCGGGATGCGTTGCAGCAATCACTTTTGGTGTTGCCTCGGAAAAAACCAGAATGGCAAAGGTAACGCCTAACGTTGCAATACCGAGTGCGGCTTCATTTTGACCGAATAGTCGAAAAGTAATCACTGTTGAAAGAGAGGCAGCAGCGGAGTTAACGAAGTTATTGCCTAACAGAATGACACCTAGCAACTTATCCGTTTGCGCTAATAGGGTTTGCGCCAATTTTGCACCACGATGACCTTGTGTGGCTTGATTTTTTAAGCGAAAGCGGTTGGCTGCCATCATTGCCGTTTCTGACATAGAGAAACCGGCAGAGAATAATAATAACAATACCAAAGCTAAGGAAAGCGTGGATAAAGGAATGTCGTCCAAGGTAGATATTTGTAAAGAATAAAGACTGCAGCAGTATCGTGAGGAGGATAGGTCGCTGTCAAGCGCAACAAAAAAGGCAGCCGAAGCTGCCTTTTTTCATTCTTAATTTCACCCTCTCGCGAGGAAAAAATTAGAAGTTGTGACGCACGCCAACACCGAAAGATTGCTCTTTGTCGGTATCTTTAGCAATGTTGCTGTCCCAGTTCACTTGACCGTAGGACACGTAAGCAGCAGTGCGCTTGGACAATGCGTAGTCAGCACCGATCACGAATTGGTTGTAGCCAGAGTCGTTAGCTTCTTTGCCATTCACTTTCATGTCCCAGCCTTTAGCAAAGGACACGCGAGGCGTGATTGCACCGATGGTGTAGGAAGCAGTCAATGCCATTTCACGAGTTTTCACTTCGTTACCAGCTAAACCAGCAGGGATCGCACCAGAGTAAGAACCGTAGCTAGCTTCTTCACCGCCTTTAACTTGCTGGTAGCCCAATGCCACGTACAGGTTGTTAGCATCGTAACCGGCTTCTACGCGATGACCATGACCAGCTTCGTTGTTCTTGATGGCATCGCCGTAGCGCAAGTAGCTGTATGCGGCAAAGATACCGTTGTTGCTGTAAGCAACAGCCAAGTTAGCGGTGTTTTTGTCAGTGCGTTCGCCAGCATTGTAAGCGCGCACTTCGTCAGCGCCGTACAGGGCGGACACAGTGAAGCCACCGAAGTTAGGGCTGTCGTAACGGATAGCGTTGTTCACACGGCCGTCGGTACGGGTGAAGATGCCCAAACCGTTTACGCTGCCTTTGGCAGAACCGTACATCCATGGATCAACTTGTTCCATGTCGCTGTTTTGGTAGGTGGACAAACGACCCACGCGCACTTTACCGAAGCCACCTTCAACACCGATGAAGCTGTCACGGGTTGCGAAGCGGTTGCCGGAAGCGTTGTCGTCGAAGCTCAGGCCTTGCTCAACTTGCCAAATCGCTTTCAGGCCATTGCCCAGGTCTTCAGAACCTTTGAAACCGATGCGAGAGGTGTCAACCATGTTAACGGTCATGCCACCTTTCAGGTCGCCGTTAGGTGCCATCGCGAAGGAGTCACCCAAGGTTTTGTTGTAACCAACTTCAGCAGCCAATTTACCGTACAGAACCACGTCAGCCATTGCAGCAGCTGGCAAAGTAGCAATTGCAATCGCAATCAACTTTTTCATCGCAAGAATCCTTAATTTTTGTTGGACAAAGCTGGCAACATCACAGCCCAGCTTGAGAAAAACCAGCGCAACACGAACACCAGTCTTTGCAGTGCAATATAGCGGTCATCGTTGCAAAAACACCAACGCCGGCCAAGTCATAACACGACAATCAAAGCACTGCAGCAAACAAAAAACACATAACATCATGTTTAAAAAAACATTTTTGTGTTTAAGCCAGTGTTGCAAAAAACACACACATCAAGTCATCTTCAGAAAAGGTGTACAAAAAACACAACACCATGGCATAACACCATCCGACAAATGACAGAAAAAAAACGGCACTGCCAAAAAACAGTGCCGCAAGATACAACGAGAGGGAATAAATAAAGCTTAGAACTTCATCCCTACGCCCACACCGAAGACCCATGGGTTGATGCCGAGGTTACCAATTTTGGCACCATCTAATTTCACATCGGTATCAATCCAAATTTTCTTGACGTCCACGTTCACGAACACGTCTTTGGTCACACCAATATCAACACCTGCTTGCAAAGCGCCACCGAAGCTACCGCTTTCCACGTCCAATTTTTTACCAGCAAATTTCAGGTCATTGTCGTAGAAGAAGGTGTAGTTCAGACCAGCACCAACGTATGGACGAATTTGACCTTCTGGGTTGAAGTGCCATTGCAAAGTCACAGTTGGAGGCAAGTGACTGATTTTGCCCAAGCTGGTGCCACCAGATTTCAGTTCGTGACGGGCAGTGCCCAAGATCAATTCAGCAGCCAAGTTTTTGGTCACGAAGTAGGTCAGGTCGAGTTCTGGTACCACTTGGTTCGACACATTCACGCCCAAAGCGTTGATGGTGGCGGTACGAGACTCTTCTGGGTTGATGCTAATAGCGCGCAAACGAACCAACACATCACCCGCTTCAGCAAAAGCAGGAGCAGCAACACCAGCGAACAACGAGCCAGCCACGAGGGCGAGAGCGATTTTTTTCATGTTTTTCTCCGAAGATACAAACGATTTTCAAAAACTTGCCACCAAGCGGTTACTACCGCACAGTCAAGCAGGGTAAACTTTTTTAACTGCACGCACTCTACCCAAGCTAGAGTATGAAAAAAACCCTGTTGTTGTAAAAAACAGACGCTAATCCGGTGTGGATATGACTTAAATCAAACAGCAGCGAACTCAATGCAGCAAATTGACGACAGTTTTCACTGCATCAAACCCTATTTTTCGCATGAGAAGCCATAAGAAAATGTCATTCGTTTATCGCGATCTACGAGATTTTATCGATTTACTAGAAAAAAAACGGTTACTCCACCGAATTTCACGCCCAGTTTCACCCATTTTAGAAATGACAGAGATTGGAGACCGTGTGTTACGACAAGGTGGCCCTGCTTTGTTGTTTCAAACCCCACAACATGGCAACACCTGCTATGACATTCCTGTGTTGGCCAACTTATTTGGTACCCCAGAACGGGTTGCCCTAGGTATGGGAGCCGAAGATCTAGCGCAGTTGCGCGAAATCGGCAAAACCTTGGCTTATCTCAAAGAGCCAGAGCCCCCCAAAGGGCTGCGGGATGCATGGGACAAACTGCCATTACTGAAGCAAGTGCTCAGCATGGCACCAAAAGAGGTAAAAAAGGCGCCATGCCAAGATATTATTTGGGAAGGGGAGGAAGTTGATCTCAGTCGGCTACCAATACAACATTGTTGGCCAGGTGACGTTGCACCTTTAATCACTTGGGGACTCACTGTCACCCGAGGGCCAAATAAAAAACGACAAAATTTGGGAATTTATCGCCAACAGGTACTCAGTCGTAATCGTGTCATTATGCGGTGGCTGGCACATCGTGGTGGCGCCCTCGACTACCGAGAATTTAGACAACGCTTTCCCGATCAACCGTACCCCGTTGCAGTGGTCTTGGGTTGTGATCCCGCCACCATTCTAGGTGCAGTGACACCCGTACCGGACACATTAAGTGAATACCAATTTGCTGGCTTACTGCGCGGCAGTCGCACTGAACTGGTGAAGTGCATTGGATCAGATTTACAGGTCCCAGCAAGTGCCGAAATAGTGTTGGAAGGGTTTATCTATCCAAATGATCTTGCACTGGAAGGCCCTTATGGTGACCACACCGGTTACTACAATGAACAAGATCATTTTCCCGTGTTTACCATCGAGCGCATCACCATGCGCCAGCAGCCGATTTATCACAGTACGTACACCGGCAAACCCCCAGATGAGCCTGCGATTCTCGGTGTCGCACTCAATGAAGTTTTTGTACCGATTTTACAAAAGCAGTTTCCAGAAATTGTTGATTTCTACTTGCCGCCAGAGGGATGCAGTTATCGCATGGCAGTGGTCAGTATCAAAAAACAATACCCCGGCCATGCAAAACGGGTAATGATGGGTGTGTGGTCTTTCCTACGCCAGTTTATGTATACCAAGTTTATTGTCATTGTTGATGAGGATGTTAATACCCGTGACTGGAAGGAAGTCATTTGGGCCATTACAACACGAATGGACCCCGTACGAGATACCACGCTGATCGAGCATACGCCGATTGATTACCTTGACTTTGCCAGCCCCATTTCTGGCTTAGGTGGCAAAATGGGACTGGATGCGACTAACAAATTACCAGGGGAAACCCATCGCGAATGGGGTACGCCAATCACGATGGATCAAGCCACCAAAAATAAAATCGATACGATATGGCAGGAGCTTGGACTGTGAAACGTTATGTGCTCACCTATACGCTATTCTTATTAGCCGTGGGCGTCGCACTGGGCGCATTTGGCGCCCATGCCTTAAAACACCAATTGAGTGCGACTGCCTTACAGAATTGGCATACCGCAGTCAATTACCAATTCTGGCATGGCTTGGGTGCGGGTTTACTGTGGCTAATCGCCAGCCAACGGCCAGCATTCGAGCGTTTTTACCTAAGTGCGTTACTGCTGTTAATCGGCACGACTCTATTTTCTGGCAGTCTGTATCTACACAGTCTTTCCGGCTGGAAACCTTTAGTTTATTTGACGCCGATTGGTGGCAGTTTAATGCTGGTCGGTTGGTTTTGGACCGCATATTGGGCATGGCGCGCACGCGATTGAGAACGCAAAGGTCGCGTCATCTGGCGTGCCACCCGATGACGCGAGGGAAAAGCCGAGGGTAAAGGCTCTGGGCGAGGCGGCAGACCCGGTGGGCACGCCCCACCGAGATCCACCAACACGTGCCGCAATTGTTGAGTGACACGCTGCAAGATGAGCGTTTTTTCTGTTTTGATAGCAACCAGCCGGCGTTGGCCAATAGCGTACGTCTTTGGTTTTTGAGGACGAGCAGAAGCCGGACGAGACACGACTTGCGCCAACCAAGGCGAGGCAGAGGCAACAGGTAAAGCTGTGGCTAGCGGCGCTGGTGGGGGGACGGTGGTGGGGATTTCCGTTGGTTCAGCATCAGTGATATCACAGAAAATCAGGGTGTCAGGTACTGGTATGTCCTCCACCGGCAAAAATGTTAAACCATGCGCAAACTGCTTCACTGTCGTTGTCTCCAAACCAGCGGAAGAAACACCCTGTTTTTCATCTAAACTTGCCAATCGGATTGCCGCCTGAGCCTGTTCTTCATCAGACACCAACGCAACCGCTTCCCCAGCCAAATTATATCGCGCCCCACCTGCACGCAATGCTTTTAAATAGCGAACACGAGCACAATGCCACTGCAACACGCGTTGAATCACCTCAGGAGGAAAAACGGGCAACGCCTGTTGTAAATCATGATGTATGCCGTGTTGTAATGGTTGGTATGCTTTAAAGACACTAAAACGCCGGTACACTTCTTGTTCAGCGCGGCGCAATTGTTCTCGTTTGGAAAGGCGTTGGATGGAAGCCGCCCATGCCTCGTGCAAAATAGAACTTGAGATAGAGTTGGTAGCCATAGCATCAAAGTTAGCAGTTTTGCTGAAGTTGCGCACAACCCAAGCCGGTTTTCTATGCGAAAATGCCACGATTGTTGTCGTTTACGCCCACCAAGAAAAGGTGTCATTGACTTTGGGAAGTAACGCGCGATCAGCTTAGCAGTGAGAAGCAGCGGCATTCAAGACAGTAGTAGAGTCACCTAAAACCACCTAGACTTTCTTAAAATAGCTTTTGCAGTCGTGTGTATTCTTTTATTTGATGGATTACCAATATGGAACATGCGGTTTCCTGGTCTGATCTAATTTGGGTATTGATGGCCCTTGCGGCTTTATATGCTCTGGAAATGTGGCTACTCCTACGCCGACATCGGCGGTCACAGTTGGATAGTCTTCATCTTGATACATTACAAAAACAAATGACTGCATTACAAAAAGACATGCGAGCCCTTGCACAGCGGATAGAACGCCTAGAAAGACGCCCTATGCGTGAAGAGGTGTTACGTCCTGTGGCCGATATTTCGCTGATACCTGACCCTGTGATCAATCCCCCTCCTCCCGCACCAGCACCGGTACCGTCACCGACAGAGTCGATACCAGAAACACCACCACCCCACATCCCTCCGCCACCAAAACCGATCAGTCCACCTCCGCGCACCAAAGTGGTGGATCCCTCTGTGCCTGATCCAAATAGCACGCCCTATCGGCGTGCAATTGAATTGGCCCGCAGTGGTGTTGCAGCAGCAGAAGTAGCACAGGCCTGTGGTATCTCACGTTCAGAGGCTGAACTGATTGTGGCTTTATATCGCCGAACCCCTTCTTGATGAGGTTTTCTTATGCAACAGGTTAATTCCGTTGCCGGTCTCAATCCGGTGCAATTGGCCCGCTTCGTCAAAGACGTCGGCAAGCCTCTTCTTGAAGTCAATCCCATCCCGCCACGCTTACCCTCACTTAAGGTAGGCGAAGAGGTAACAGCGAGGGTTGTCAACACCTTACCTGACAACCGCTTTGTGGTGATGGTAAAGAATAATCTACTGACACTAAACGTCAGCACCCGTGGTGAACAAGCACTTGGCGCGGAACCGGGCTCTTTAATGAAGTTAAAAGTGGCCTCGGTCGGCCCACGCTTAACCTTCACCATGGCGTCAGAGGTGGCCAACGAGCCCGTTAACCGCTCGATGAGCCGTGTCACACTGTCCGGTGCCACACGCTATTTGTCAGCACTGTTGCTACAAGCACGCAGTCAGTTCCCTTCAGAAAGTGGAGAGCCTCGTCTATCGGCACGCAATACGGCCTTTGGCCGTGACATGAATTGGAACAATCAAGCCGCAGGGAAAGTGGTTGATTTTGGCGCGGCTGCACTCGGTAAACAGGCTAATTTAACCACCCGATTAACCAGTCTTGCCAAACCTTGGCCTAGTCAAATGGCAGGAGTTGGCCCTTTGGTTAACACAGCACCCCATATCAAACCTGCCGCTAACACAGTCAATACACCTACTAATCATCAAACATCAGCTACTCCAACACAAACTAATGATGTCATGATGGAAAGTGGTGAGTTGCAACTTTCACCCCAGCAAAAAATACTGCTCTCACCAAAGTTAACAATACAGGATACCGCGCTTCCAGACAGTCAAACCTTAGCGGCTGGCTTGAAAAAATTGGTGTCTAGTAGCGGTTTATTTTATGAATCGCATCTGAAAGAATGGTTTAAAGGAGAACGTCCTTTAGCCGAGTTATTAGAACAACCTCAAGCAAAGGCCGAGTTGCCACGAGCCATCCTCAATTTACTCAAACCTACCGAAGGTCAAACGATTGATGAAGCTTTATTAGCTAATAAACTGGCCGACCTTGCGGGCAAGGGTGCAAATAAAGAGTCAAGCTCTGTCAATATGAGTCCCCTGCTTGGACAGATTGTGTCAAAACAACTCGACGTATTCGAATTTAGACAAGTCGCTTTTCAGGGTGAATTGTGGCCGGGACAATCTTTTATCCTGCAAATTGAACAGCCACCGGAAGAACAACGTACCGAAGAACGTCAAGCCTATGGCAGCGAAGAAGAAAGGACTTGGCACACCCGTCTTGCGATGGACTTACCCTCTCTTGGTGGTGTGGAAGCACGTTTAAGCGTTGGGCCACAGGGTGTGTCATTACATTTTGTGACCGAGCGAGGTGATGTCGCACAACTCATCGATACCCATCGCACGCGACTCCAACAAGGCTTTTTAAGCGCCGGCCTGTCACTGAACCAGTTCCAAATCGACCGGGGTTCGCATGACTAACCAACGCTATAAACGTCAAACCGCCGTTGCCCTTGCGTATGGTTCAGGGCAAACAGCACCACGGGTGGTTGCTAAAGGACGGGGCGAATTGGCCGAACGGATTATTGATCGCGCAAAAGAATCGGGGGTCTTTGTTCATGAATCACCGGAGTTGGTTAATCTGCTGATGCAAGTGGATTTAGATAGCAATATTCCGCCCGAGCTCTACCAAGCGGTTGCCGAAGTATTAGCATTTGTCTATTTTCTTGAACGACAAGCCGGTAATGACAGTGCTCTACCCCCTATTCCTGTCATGCCACCCCCACCACGAGGAGATTCCTAAACATGAATGTTGGTTATATTGGTCTTGGTATCATGGGACGCCCTTGCGCTTTGAACCTACTTAAAGCCGGACATCGCTTATTTGTTTATGCCCGTCGCCCAGAGAGTGCCGCTGAATTGGTTGCTGCAGGTGCCACATTCTGCCAATCACCCGCAGAGGTTGCACGACAGGTTGAAGTAGTCTGTTCTAATGTCTCAGATACCCCCGATGTTGAAGCAGTGATGTTGGGAGAGGAAGGGGTGATCGCTGGAGCACATCCGGGCCTCGTTGCCATTGACATGAGCACGATCAATCCGCTTACTGCCCGTCAAATTGCCGAGAAACTGGCAGCAGCAGGGGTAGACTTTTTAGATGCACCCGTCTCGGGGGGTGAGGTGGGAGCCACACAGGGCACCTTGACCATTATGGTCGGTGGGCGGGCCGAGGCATTGGCAAGAGCGATGCCGGTTTTACAAGCAATGGGACGCAGTATCACACATATTGGCGAGTCAGGTGCCGGCCAAATTGCTAAAGCATGTAATCAAATTATGGTTGGGATTCATATCGAAGCCGCAGCCGAAGCCATGAAATTAGCACGCGCAGCGGGTGTAGATCCTGCGAAAGTACGCGAGGCGCTGCTAGGTGGTTTTGCCGGTAGTCGTGTTTTAGACATACATGGTCAACGGATGATTGATGATAACTATGCCCCCGGATTCAAGGCAAAATTGCATCAAAAAGACATGGGGATTGTGGCAAACACTGCCGCAGCGTTAAACGTTGACTTACCTGCAGCCAAATTGGTTCAAGAAAAGATTGATCGTTTGGTGGCTCAAGGTGATGGAGAACTCGATTCGTCCGCGATTGCACGTTTTTGAGTGATTCGACAGCATCACGATATCCGTATATCGTATCGTCTTTTGTTTTTTCGAGGTGTGTGCTTATGTTACGTATTTTGACTTGTGCCACTGCGGTTTCACTGTTGGCCGCCTGCGTTCATCATCCCGCCCCTGCACCTGTGGTTTATGTCGATAAACCAGTACAGGTCACACCAAACAAAGTGCTCACTGATAACAGCGCCATCGGCTATGCTGGGCCGGGCTCGGTTGTTGTGCCACCAGCACCAGACTTAAACGCCTATAAACCAATTAAAGTCAGTGTCGTTGGTTATGGCGCGCGTCCAACCACCAAAGGACTGAGCACCACTCAGCGCCACCTGCTGGGAATGCGTGCCGCAAAATTAGATGCATATCGTGCGATTGCTGAACAAGTTCAAGGCTTACGCTTGGTGGGTAACAGTACGGTTGAATCTATGGCGGTGAAACATGATGGTTTCCGTACCTATGTGGATGCCTATTTGCGTGGTGTGAATGTCGTTTCCACCAGCAAAAATCGTGATGGTAGCTACGAAGCACGGGCTGAAATTGAAATTGATCGCGATTTCTACCGCCAATTCTTAATGGCCTATCAGTCGATGCAAGACAACACCGTAAAGAAGACCTCTGCTGCTACCCCGGTAAAGGGTAACTACTACCTCGCCCATTGATGCTTACTTTGTCCCGTTTTCCTTGTCGCACCACAGTATTGTTTGCCCTGCTAGGTGTGCTATGCAGTGGTACCCGCGCAGATACTGGCGTGGCACCACTGCAATATGGGCTAACTGTGGCTCGTGAAATGGCCTATCAAGATGCGCTACGCGAACGCAATCGCCGTCTTGGTATCCAAATTTCGGTCAGCGAAACCCTACAAAGTGATGGTACAGCCTATCAAGCAGGGAAATTGCGTGGCCGTGCGCTGTTTGATCGGCCTGCCATTATCGCCGAGCGACAAGAAAACAATTTGCTGTACCTTACTCTTGCCCCTGATTTTGGCGGTAGTTGTGTTGGGCAAGATAAACAGCCATTGCGCCGCAGCGTGTTAATCACCCCTTTTTGGCCGCCGGCACCTGATCGAGGAGGGAATGAGTTAGCCTCGGATTTACCTCACTGGCCCACTTGGTTTGGCCATCAACTTGCTAGCACTGGATGGTTTCGTACAGTTGGGGTGGCGCAATGGAGTCCATTGAACGATGCCCATTCACACCCCAGTAGCGGCAATGCCCAAGCGCGCCAGTTAGCAACACAACATCACGCACAATTTATTGTGGCAGGGCGAATTCTGGATGCCAGTGTGAGTGGACGGGGATGGCGGATTGGTCCTTGGCTATTGGGTGAAGATGCCGCACCACAACAAGAACGTGACTGGGCTGCACCGGTCTTGATGCAAAAACCCACTGCACGCCGTTGGCAATGGGAGATGTGGGTTCATGATGGCTTAACGGGGAATGTGCTGTGGCGCCAGCTATTTACCCACGATATGGCAGAAGCCAAGCCAGCACAGATTCAAGATTGGCTCGGAGAGATGGCCGCTCACATGACAGAAGCGCTCTCGTGTTTGCCTTTTACAGCACGAATTTTGCGGATTGAGAAAGGCCAGTTTTATCTTTCTGCGGGTGGAGAATCGTCCTTAGCGGTTGGTGATACGCTGTTAGTCTATCGTCAAGCACGCACTTTCCCTCTGGCCGCTACGACAACGGCTGATCCATTAGGATTGGCGGAACAAATTGTTGGCAGTGTTACCGTCACTCAAGTACAGCCTTTGTTAGCCGTTGCTACCGCCGCCGATGGCAATTTGCGCTCGGTGCAAGCAGGGGATTGGGTACGGCTTCCCCTTGCCCCCCGGCCACAAACAGATTAGGCGGATACGCTGTGCTTATCAGCCATACTGCACTATTTCTTAGCCATTTTTCTTCTCGGCATAGACCAATTGGCCTTCGGTGAGACGGAACACGCCACGGCCACAATCTTCTGCAATAAATTTTGAACGGCGCCCGACGGTAACCGTGGTGCCACCAAAAATACCTTCACGCACTGCAATATCGGCCTGATCTGCCAGCTTGGCTTCAGATAACAAAGCACGTTCCTCTTCCATCGCAGCGGAAATTTCCTCGGACACTTTACGCAAGGTATTACGCGCTCGGTCTAACATCTCGCGTTTATCAGGTTTTTCCTGTAACAATTTAATCAATTTACTGAGGTCGGCATGTTCCCGCACCTTTGCTGCGATGGCCTGTTTTTTTGCTTCCATCATCTGTTGCAACAAAGGATTCACTCCCACCGAAACACGCGTATGCCCACTGCCCGGCCCCCCCAAAAAATCGGCACTCACCCCCTGTGTGGCACGGATATAGCC
The DNA here is from genome assembly GCF_054781915.1 of Aquaspirillum soli. Classification (NCBI taxonomy): domain Bacteria; kingdom Pseudomonadati; phylum Pseudomonadota; class Betaproteobacteria; order Neisseriales; family Aquaspirillaceae; genus Aquaspirillum; species Aquaspirillum soli. The sequence continues at coordinate 39,213 of NZ_BAAGTM010000010.1, forward strand.
ACCCATGATGTAACCTTTCTTGGTGCCTTTTTTGCCAACCTCAATCCGATTCATCGCCATTACATCGGAATTGATTAAGGTTTCGCTGATATACACTGACTGTTCAGCAATCAAAATAGCATTTTCGACATACCGAGCGCGGATATTGCCCTTTGCACGAATGCGTGGTGCAGGGGCATCGCCTTCACCGTGCGCCCCTTGGCCAATAATCCCACCTTTGGCAATGATATTACCGCCGGCTTCAATGTCAGCTGCTTCGATCGTGCCTTCAACCGTCACATCACCACCGACTTTGATTTTCATGCCACTTTGCACATCTCCGGTAATCGTCAGGCTGCCAACAAAATCGACATTGCCGGTGCTGATATCTACCACTGCCATTTTGACCACAGGTTCAATATTGACCCCATCTCGCAATAACACTGGCTGACCGGCAACTGCCGCTCGCAACAAATTGGGATTTTCTGGATCAACCATTACCCCTTGCAAACGGCTGCCAAAGCGAGTGTCTTTACCGGGCGGTGGCGGAATATCTTCGCCCAACACATTTTTGCCTGCGACACCTAAGGTAGCTGGATGCCGTTGCATCACCGGCGCCCCTTCCGCCACCGTTGGAATTACACCAAGATCGCGTAAATCGACCTCACCCTTTTCATTCATGCGCGGATGACGTTCACGATTGACACTTACCAAAGGCTCAAACCACGCATCTTTGCCCTTCTCGGGAGCACGACCTTGAGCGACAAGCACCATTTCGCCGATCTGGTCACGCACAGCATTCAACACCGCTTTAGCATCTAAACCAAAGCTAATGCCTTCTTTTTGCAAAGCAGCCACAGCATCTTGTGGCGAAGCGACTTTTCCGCCCCAAGCAGGGGAAACTTTGAGATAAGCCGTCAGACGATCAGGCACCACTGTGACATCATAATGGGCATCAATTCTTTGCCCGATGACTTTAGAAAAGCCAGCCTCTTGGCTAAACGCCTGCACCACCACCCGCAGCGCATTTTCATCAATTTTCCAACCGGCATAACCTTGTTGTTCAACCCAACGCAACAAGCTAATGGGGTCGGTACGGGGCACATCGGCACCGTCAACCGGCGTATAGGTCAATACCAATTCGTTGGCATGGTTTTCATTCAGTGAGAGACCGGGCACAGGCATCTTGATCATCCTCTTGTTATGTCTTTCCGCCATTGCCAGCCACCGGCAATGCGAAATGGGCTGCCAAGCATAAAGACAGCAAGTGCGGCATTATCGTCTGTCTTGCCTTGACTGGCGAGTGTTGAACGGCACGAAACCGTTATACTTGTCGTTTCTGCCAATTTTTTTATCGTGAGAATATGATGCCCCCTCTACAAAACGATACTTTTTTACGTGCCCTGTTACGTCAACCGACTGAATACACCCCCATTTGGATGATGCGGCAAGCAGGGCGCTATTTGCCAGAATACCGCGCTACTCGTGCCCGTGCTGGCCACTTTTTGGCCTTATGCAAATCGCCAGAATTGGCAACCGAAGTGACTTTGCAACCGCTGGAACGCTTTCCCCTTGATGCAGCAATTTTATTCTCTGACATTCTGACGATTCCTGATGCAATGGGGTTAGGGCTGTATTTCGCTGAAGGTGAGGGGCCTAAATTCGAGCGGCCCGTGCGTGATGAAAAAGCGATTTTGGCGCTCAGCAAGCCCGATGTTGGCACCGAGTTGGCTTATGTTATGGATGCGGTCAGCAGCATTCGCCGCGCATTACAAGGTCGAGTGCCATTGATTGGTTTTAGCGGCAGTCCGTGGACTTTAGCCTGCTATATGGTCGAAGGCGGCGGTTCGGACGATTTCCGCCGCGTGAAAACCTTGGCTTATGATCGGCCAGATTTAATGCACCATCTCTTATCCGTCACCGCCGATACCGTCACGGATTATCTAAACGCCCAAATTGCTGCTGGCGCACAGGCGGTACAAATTTTTGATACGTGGGGCGGTGCTTTAGGTCATGCTGCCTATCGTGAATTCTCACTCTCTTATATGCAGCGGATTATCAGCGGTTTAACCCGTGAGGCCGAAGGCCGCCGCGTACCGGTGATTGTGTTTACCAAAAACGGTGGACAATGGATTGAAGATATTGCCGCGATTGGATGCGATGCCATCGGTTTAGATTGGACAACCGATCTTGCTGTGGCCAAACAAAAAGTCGGCAATAAAGTCGCGCTGCAAGGCAATTTTGATCCTGTCGCCTTACATGCTCAACCTGCTGCGATTGAGCGCGAGGTAGCACGCATCTTGGCAAGCTATGGTCACGGTCATGGTCATGTGTTTAATCTCGGTCATGGTATTGGCCAAACCGTTCCACCAGAACATGCCGCAGCTTTGGTCGAAGCAGTGCATCGTCTCTCCCGCCCTTATCACGCTGTATGACCTTGTTTGACACGCCCTACACGGTACAGGTGGCGTTAGATGTACCGTTAGATCGTTGTTTTGATTACACCACCTCGGCTGCCTTGGCAATTGGGCAGCGGGTGGTAGTGCCATTTGGCCCCCGCCAATTATGTGGTGTGGTAATGGGGCCCGGTAGCCTTGAGCCACCAGTCAAATTGCGCCCCATTCAGACAGTGCTAGACGATTTGCCGCCGCTACCGACTGCTTGGCTGGATTTGGTCAAATTTGCCTCCGATTACTATTTATATCCCCTAGGTGCGACACTCTTCACCGCCTTACCAACGCGTTTGCGGCAGCCCAAGGCATGGCAGGCAAAAACCGACCCGATCTATCGTTTAACTGAAGCTGGCAAATTATCAGCCCACTGCTCAACGCGCGCCCCCCGCCAACAAGCATTACTTGATGTGTTGCGACAACAGCCTTTATCCCTGTCTCATGCTAAACAACATTACCCAACAGCAGCCAAGTTGCTGGAAAAATGGCAGGGACAGGGATGGGTGTGCGTGGTGGACACGGCGACGGGTGAAACCCCACCGCTGGTCGTTGGCCCACAGCCGACCCTCAATACCGCACAAACGGATGTCGTACAAGCACTACAACAGACAGCCACCGGTTTTAGCGTGACCCTGTTACATGGCATCACCGGCAGTGGCAAAACAGAGGTCTATCTGCGTCGTATTACCGAGGTGTTAGCACAGGGTAAACAGGTGTTGGTGTTAGTCCCTGAAATCAGTCTCACTCCCCAGCTTGAAGCGCGTTTTCGGCATCGGTTTCCACACACACCTATGGTCAGCTTGCACAGCCAACTGGCCGAAGGCGAACGAGCACAGGCGTGGATTGCCGCATGGCAACAACAGGCGCAATTGGTGATTGGCACTCGATTGGCAGTATTTACGCCGCTACCAGCCCTCGGTTTAATCATCATTGATGAAGAACACGACAGTTCTTTTAAACAACAGGAAGGATTGCGCTATTCGGCACGCGATTTAGCCGTCTGGCGTGCTCGGCAAACCCAGATACCGATTGTGCTCGGTTCGGCCACACCAAGCCTCGAAACCCTCGCCAATGTCCAAAGTGGTCGTTATCGCTATTTGGCTTTGAATCAACGCGCCTCCGGCGCCCCTCTGCCTAACGTGCAACTGGTCGATATTCGGCAACAGCCACTCGATGCCGGTCTCTCTCCACCGGCATTGGCCGCCATCAACCACCGCTTGCAGCAAGGCCAACTGAGTTTGGTGTATGTCAATCGTCGCGGTTATGCCCCAGCATTGGCGTGTGGTGAATGTGGTTGGCTGGCGGCATGTCCTTGTTGTTCTGCCCGTTTGGTGTGGCATAAACCACAACAGCGGCTGCGCTGCCATCATTGTGGCCACCAACAACAGATTCCCCCTGCTTGTCCCAGCTGTGGCAATGTGGATTTACGTCCCTTAGGACAAGGCACGCAACGACTGGAAGAAGCATTACAACAGCACTTCCCCCATGCCCGTATTGCGCGCATTGATCGCGATACCATGCAACGCAAAAGTGGCTGGGATGCACTATTGGGTAAAATTGCCCGACATGAATTAGATATTTTGGTTGGCACACAAATGTTGGCCAAGGGACATGATTTTCCGGCGCTGGCCTTGGTTGTGGTATTAAATGCCGATGGTGCGCTGTATAGCGCCAGCTATCGCGCAAGTGAGACCCTATTCGCTGAATTAACCCAAGTGGCAGGACGAGCCGGACGGGCAGACAAACGTGGTGAAGTGTTAATTCAAACCCAACTGCCACAAGACCGCCTGTATCAAGCCTTGGTAAAACATGATTTCCAAGGGTATACCCAACATCTGTTGCAAGAACGACAACAACTCGGTTGGCCGCCGTATTGTTATCAAGCCTTGTTGCGTGCTGATGCCCCACAGCTGGCAACGGCCTTGGCTTTTTTAGAACAGATTTATCAAGATTGGCACACGCAAGGGGAAGTCTATTTATTCCCCCCGCAACCCGCTGCGATGACTCGCTTAGCCAATCGAGAACGAGCCCATTTATTGTGGCAAGCCGAACACCGCAACCCGTTGCGCGCCGTGATGCAAGCACTCCGTCCCCATCTGGCCCAATATGCCCGTGCCTATGGTCATGGCTTACGCTGGTCGTTAGAGATTGATCCTTGGGAGGCCTAAAGCATCTTGCTAGACTTTACTCTCATCCCCATGTGCAAGGTCTGCAATAGACTAATGACTTATCTCACCGAGGAAAAGGAAACCGCACCATGACCGCCACTGCCAAAGTTCGCATGTATACCAGCGCTGTTTGTCCCTATTGCCAGATGGCAGAACGTTTGTTGCAACAAAAAGGGGTGGGTGATATTGAAAAAATTCGCGTTGACCTAGACCCAACACAACGTGAAGCGATGATGGAATTAACAGGTCGTCGTACTGTGCCACAGATTTTTGTCGGGGATACCCATGTTGGCGGCTATGACGATTTATCTGCACTGGATCGGGCAGGGAAATTAGACGTATTGTTAAGCGCCTAAATGCACGCTAACAGCAATTTCTGTTATTCTCAAATCTCCTTCTTTTTTCACCTATCGGCCCGTTTTGCGGGCCGCTGTTTTAGAAAGTTTTCTTTGCCATGAGCGAACAAAAAGAGCTGCAACCCACTTTCTCGATTGAAAAAATCTACGTCAAAGACCTGTCGCTCGAAATTCCAAATGCACCACAAGTGTTTTTGGAGCGCGAATCCCCAGAAATTGATCTGCAATTGAATCTGGGTGCACAACAGCTGGAAGAAGGGATTTTCGAAAGCTCGATCACTGTCACCGTCACCGCCAAATTGGCAGACAGCAAAACCATGTTCTTGGTAGAAGCCACCCAAGCGGGTATCTTCCAAATTCGTCATATTCCAGCCGAAGAATTAGATCCTATCCTCGGTGTAGCATGCCCAAATATCCTGTTCCCTTACTTGCGTGAAACAGTGTCTGACGTCGTCAACCGCGCAGGCTTCCCACCTGTTTTATTGTCGCCCATCAACTTCGATGCGCTGTACGCACAACGTGTCGCTCAAGCTAGCAATGAAGCGTAAAACACGCCAACGGGTGTCAATCGCTGGCCTAGCAGGGGGATTTGCCCTGCTGCTGGCGATGCCGGCCTCGGCGCTAGAATTCCGCTCAGTCAAACAACATGGCAGCATCCTCTACGATGCGCCGGCGAGTTCAGCAAAAAAACTGTTCGTGGTCAGCCGTGGCTATCCGGTAGAAGTGTTAGCAGAACAAAATGGTTGGTCACGGATACGCGATGCGTCCGGCGGTATTGCTTGGATTGCAACACCTGACTTGCTAAAACAACGCACTGTTGTTGTAACCTCGGAACAAGCCGAAGTCCGCCAAGCACCACAAGCCACCGCCCCCCTGTTATTCACTGTGGCAAAAGACGGAGTTTTAGAGCTGATAGAGCCACCCAAAGGGGGATGGGTCAAAGTGAAACACCGTGATGGTGTCAGCGGTTATGCCCGCATTCAGTTTTTTTGGGGTCTGTAAATGCGTTTAACCGTACTCGGTGCTGGTGCGTGGGGTACGGCCCTCGCCATCGCTTATGCGCGGCATCCAGAACATCAGGTGACCCTGTGGGCACGTGATGCACAACATATCGCACAACTGGCACAACAAAGTGAAAACAGCCGCTATCTTGCCGGTGCACCCTTACCGCCATCACTTGCTCTCAGTGCTGATTTTTCGGCAGCGGTGAGTGATGCAGACTTGCTGTTGGTCGTTACGCCAATGGCAGGGTTACGCCCGACATTGCAACAGCTGGTAGAGCAACAACAGTGCAAACCGCTGTTGTGGGCGTGTAAAGGGATTGAAGCCAACACCGGCTTATTACCGCATCAAGTGGTTGCTGAGTGTTATCCCGCCGATGTGCCCGTTGGTGTGTTGTCTGGCCCTAGCTTTGCCAAAGAAGTGGCAGCCGATTTGCCGGCGGCCTTAGTGTTGGCTTCGCATGATGTCGATTTTGCCGACCGAACCGCCCAAGCCTTACACCATTCCCGTTTGCGTTTATATGCCAGCCACGATGTGATTGGTGTCGAAATCGGCGGTGCAGTAAAAAATGTGATGGCGATTGCGGCAGGTATGGCTGATGGTTTGCAGTTCGGCATGAATAGCCGTGCAGCGTTAATTACCCGAGGATTGGCAGAGATGGCACGTTTGGCCAGCCGTTTGGGAGGTGAAGCGCATACGCTGTCGGGATTGGCTGGTATGGGTGATTTGATTTTAACCTGCACCGGCGATTTATCACGCAACCGTCGGGTTGGACAAGCCCTCGCCAGTGGCAAGACCTTGCCACAAATTTTGGCAGAACTCGGTCATGTTGCCGAGGGCGTCGCAACCGCCTATGAAACACAACGGCTGGCACAGGCGCTACAGGTGGATATGCCAATCACCGAAACCGTGTGTGCAATTTTATCTGGCACGGTCAGTATTCATACTGCCGTCAGTCAATTACTAGAACGTGGCCCGCGCCACGAATTCTAAGCACGGCGCTGTTGGCGACAACGAGTCGAACAATAGCGCACCTCGTCCCATACTTTGGCCCATTTTTTACGCCAGAAAAAAGGACGGCCACAGCATAGACAAATTTTGCTCGGCAAGGTCAGTTTGTGATGTGTCATAGCAAAAAAGGGCGGTTTTCACCGCCCAATCAGGGAGAACGCTGCACGCGCCGTTTCCGCTGGTGAGGTTAGACAGCTGGACGTTGTAAACTGGCTTGACCACCATCCACGGCAATCACTTGCCCCGTGATATGGCGCGCCGCTGGTGACAATAAGAAAGCCATCAAACCAGCAACATCTTCGGGCTCGGCCACTTGTCCTAATGGATTCATGCTTTGCATCCGCGCTTCGGCCTCTGGGTTGGCTAAGAAACGGGCAGCTAATGGCGTCCGCGTTAAGCCCGGCATCACCGTATTTACCCGAATACCTTTATTGGCATAACTGGCAGCGGCACTCATCGCCAACGCAGCCACGGCAGCTTTTGCACTGGCTACGGCTTCATGATTAGGAAAACCACTGTGCGGCATCGCCACCAACGAGCCTACCAACACCGCTGCGGCAGGATGGCGACGCTTTAAGGCCAAGGCAGTGAAAGCGCGCAGCGCGCTAAACGCAGTAAATGCATTTTGCCGCCACACCGTTTCAAACTCATCTTCACGACACAGGTGCAGCGGTTTTAAGCTGATGGAGCCAACACAATGTGCAAAACCGTCTATCACCGGATGGTGTTCAGCCAGTTGCTGAATGGCCTGTTCTGCTGCACCACTGACAGTTAAATCCGCGCTTATGTAAGCAGTCTCTGACCCCAGCTCTGCCGCCAATTGTGCCAGCTTGCTTTCATCCCGTGCTAGCAATAACAGTTGGTGGCCTTGTTGGTGCAGTTGCTGTGCCAAGACACGGCCAATCCCACCTGTGGCACCTGTGATTAAAATTGTGCTCATGCGGCCACACTCGCCGAGGGCCGTTGCCAGCGAACGCGGGCAAAGGCAGAGTGGTTGTGAATCGACTCAAAGTTTTCGCTTTCCACTACAAAGCGATCAATTCGGCTGTCTTCGCGTAATGCCAAGGCAATCTCACGGACTAAGTCTTCGACAAACTTTGGATTGTCATAGGCACGCTCAGTCACCCATTTTTCATCAGGGCGTTTGAGCAGACCAAAGACTTCACACGAGGCTTTTTCTTCTGCGATTCTGACCAATTCCTCAATCGACATCGCTGCATTCAACGCCACACGCAAGGTGATTTCTGAACGTTGATTGTGTGCGCCATAGCGAGAAATTTGTTTGGAACAAGGACAAAGGCTGGTCACCGGGGCTTTAACTTCTAATTCAAACTGCCATCCCTGTTCTGCACTCAAGCGACCAGTAAAACTGGCTTGCACGTCCAACAAACTTTGCACCCCCGAGACCGGCGCGGTCTTACGAATGAAGTAGGGGAAAGCCATGCAAACCTCACCGTCAGCAGCGTGAAGGCGCGTCGTCATTTCGGATAAAAACTGTTGAAAGCTGGCAAAGTCAAACGCGCCATCAAAAGCCTCGATATGTTCGACAAAGCGCGACATGTGCGTGCCTTTTTGATCGGATGGCAGCGAAACATACATATCTAAGGTAGCCACCGTGCTTTGGGCACCAGTTGCCGTTGCGATGGAAACCGGAAAACGCAGGGCTTTGATGCCCACTTGGTCAATAGCAAGGCCAAAGTCTTGCTGCGTGGCTTGGACATCAGGGAGGATTTCCAGTGCGCTCATGGTGTGAGTTCCTTGCAAAAGAATGGGGGGTGAGTCACAAGAGGGTTAGCTCGCAGCAAGATAAGGCCGCAGCACATTTTGGATAGCGGCACTATCAGGCTCGACAGAACTGCCAAAGCTCAAGACTTTGCTTGCCTGCGGCAAGATCACGTATTTGTGAAAATTCCAGCGTGGGCTTTCGCCGGTGGCGGTACGCAGTTGTTGGTAGAACGGCATCGCATGCGGCCCCCGCACAACCGATTTTTCAATCATCGGGAACTGCACGAAGTAGGTCAGCTTGCAAAAGTCAGCGATTTCTTTATTGCTGGTTAACTCTTGCAAAAAGTCATTACTTGGAAAACCCACCACCAACAAACGGCCCTGATGTTGGCGGTAGAGCTGTTCTAGTTTTTCAAACTGCGGTGTGTAGCCACATTTGCTTGCGGTGTTAACGACCAAAATCGGGCGGTCTGCGTACTGACACAGGTTGATTTTTTCACCTTGTAGGGTGGTGAAACGGTGGTCGAGTAGTGCAGGACATTTTGGTGAGGCGGCGTGGCTCTCGCCACTCCACCATAAAGCTGCACCAAACAGTGCGACACCACACCAACTAAGACGTTGCCAATTTGGCCGAGACACGCGAGCAGACATGCTGGGACTCCCGCAAAGCAGATTGATTTAGATCAATTTATGCCCCACCTGACCCTTTGTCAAGAAATTTGTCTTATTTTTGTACTGAACAAATTAAGGTTATTTGTGGTTTGTCCATCTTGTTTGTCGAATAGCAGGAAGCGACGGTTTCACGCGTTTGGGCGGGGCAGGTGGCAACAAAGCTTGTTTCTCGCTGTCGGAAAGTTCGCGCCATGCGCCCAAGGGCAAATCTGCTAACTGTAATTCGCCAATTGCAACCCGAACCAAGCGTAAAGTGGGTAGCCCAACTTTGGCAGTCATCCGCCGTACTTGGCGGTTTTTGCCTTCTTTCAGGATGATTTCTAGCCACGAGGTGGGGATATTTTTGCGAAACCGCACCGGTGGTTGTCGTGGCCACAGCGTGGGTTCTGCGATCTGTCGAGCTTGGGCGGGTTGTGTCACAAAGTCGCCTAAATCGACGCCTTGTTGTAGTTGGGTGATTTGTTGTGGCGAGGGGATGCCCTCCACTTGCACCCAATAGGTTTTGGCTTGTTTGAAACGGGGGTGTGCAATCAGATGTTGTAACGGGCCATCATCGGTGAGAAGTACCAAGCCTTCGCTATCGGTGTCGAGGCGGCCAGCGGGATAGATTTTTGGCACAGGGACGTAGTCGGCTAGGGATTGGTGGGGGGGTGATGGGCTAAATTGGCAAATCACGCCGTAGGGTTTGTTGAGTAGGATGACTTTTGACATAGAAAGATGAGTTTTTGAACGGTAATAAGGTTCGGGGGCGGTTTTTTAGCATATTTGTGTGGCGATAGGGCGATGATGTTGCGGTGAGGCAAGCGGGGGTAGGGGTGAAGCGGTGTATTTGTGTGGCGTTTTGAGTAATTTGAGTAATTGGTGCGTCGCCCCTGCGGGGTGACGGCACCGTACGGATAAACGTTTTACCCGCCTTACAGTTTTTAACTAGGCATTTTTTTGTACCTTGCTGCACTGGTAAACAAATCACCGACTCGGGTTCTTACGCCTATTTGGTCTAACTGATAACCGCGATTTTCCATAATCTGACGAACCATACGCCCTGTCATTTGCTTACAGCGATCCTGACGGATTTCTTCTCCGAATTTTGCGACCAGTTGTGGCTGTAGCCCTTCCAGCGCAGGCCGCTGAAGAAAAGTTGTTGTCTCAAGACACGCCAAAGCCTCTGCTGTATTCAGGAAGTCCCAAATGGCTTTCCCTAGTGGAGTTTCAGCCAAATCAGAGAAAGAGCCTGCATCAAATCCAAACATGGAAAATTTCCTTTTTTAGTTGCAGAAAAACCATTCTGACATATCTAATTAAACATGTCTAATTATACAGATCAAAAACATCCATCTTAGCTGGGTAGGTTGGGTTGAAAAAATCAACCCAACGGCCCAAAAAACATTAAGCAAATTGATGACAGAAACGCAGGGCCTGTGGATAGGGATAGAAGTCTTCCATGTGACCTGCGCGAATTTTCTGTTGTCGCTCAATCCAAAACTCCGCGCTTAACAAATCGCGGTGATACTTCAAGAACATCCGCCGAGTTTCGTGATTGCCAAGCAAGAAAGTCGCAAACTCCTCGGGGAAGACATCATTTTTCGCCACCGGATACCACGGCTCGGACGACATCTCCATCTCCGGCGTGGGTGCCGGTGGGATTTTGCGGAAATTACAATCGGTCATGTACTCGATTTCATCGTAGTCATAAAAAATCACCCGACCATAACGCGTTACCCCGAAGTTCTTCCACAACATATCCCCCGGGAAAATATTCGCCGTCGCCAACTCACGAATCGCATCGCCATACTCTTTAATCGCGTGCTCTTTCTGCTCCGGTGTTGCATTCTCGATATACATATTCAACGGCTTCATCCGCCGCTCAATATACAAATGTTGAATCACAATGCTGTCTTCGGTTTCTTCAATAATCGATGGCGCCAATGTGCGTAATTGCTCCATCAACTCAGGATCAAAACGGTGTTTCGGAAACGCAACATTTGAAAAATCCAACGTATCCGCCATCCGCCCAACACGATCATGTTGCTTCACCAACTGATATTTCCGTTTCACCGTTGCATGATCAACTTCCTTACTCGTACCAAACACATCTTTAATAATCTTGAACACAAACGGGAACGACGGCAGCAAAAACACCAACATCACCAAACCCGGAATACCGGGGGCAATCACAAAATTGTCGTTGGAATGTTGCAGATGGTGCATGAAATCACGGTAAAAAATATTCTTACCCTGTTTTTGTAAGCCCAACATGGTGTAAAGCTCGGCCTTGGTTTTAGTCGGCAAAATCGAGCGCAAGAATTGCACATAACCCGAAGGCGCTTCCATTTCCACCAAGAAATACGCCCGTGAAAACGAGAACAACACGCCAATCCGCCACGCCTCTAACAACACCGTGTCTAAACGCAAACGGCCATCGTCGTTAAACATCACCGGCACGGCAAAAGGATAAACCTGTGCGCCGTTGACCACTTTACCAATGATCCACGCGGTTTTATTGCGATAAAAAGCCGAGTGCAGAATTTGGATTTGATAACTCACCTCGGGCTGTGGCCACGCGCCGCCAAGATGATTAAACACCGCCCGCATCACATGCTGAATATCACGCTGTAAATCAGCAAACGGCGTTTTCCAACCAAAATCTTCGATGATTTTACGAATGGTGGCGCGTAGACCTGTTTTGGCAGGGTAGTAGCTGCGATAGGTGGGCGGGTCGGTTTCAATGTACTCGGTCGAAATCACCGGCCGCACAAAAATAAAATCGTTATTGAAGTAGTTACGATGCAAGATGCGGGTGAACACCGAGTTGAAAAAAGTCTCGGCCAATTCGGGTTGGCGATGATTCACCAACAAACCGATAAAGTGCAGCTTAACCTGCTGCCACACCGTTTCATCCAACGACTGCGCCTGAAATTCATCTTGTAAACGAGCGGTGGTTTCTGTCACACGCTCATCATAAAAATCAATCCGCTCTTGGATGGTGCGTTGCATCCCCATCCAATCTTGCGCTTCAAATTGCGACTTGGCACGTGCGCTACACTCACGGAACAAACGGTAATGACGATTAAAACCATCGACTAAAGCTTGGGCAATGTCCCATGCAATTGGATGGCGAGTGACAGCGATATTCATAAAACAAGCACCCCTCTTTTGATTATTTGTTTTGTGTGTTACGGACGGTAAAATACCGTAAGCATAGCGCGTTGTCTCGATCTCAGGCAAAGATAGTTTTTGCCACAGCAAAAGCCAACGACTTGCTAGCAGGGGCGCGGGTTTTGCCGGATAATAGAGGGGAACACGAAAAAATCTGATGTTTGGCCTACCCTGCCACATTATATTTTTTCCGCTTCGCCCGCACTTTCGTACCCTGAGGGCCGCTGGGCACCGCCTCATGGCGCCAAGCCGCCCCCACCCGGGCGCGGCTCCGTTCGAGCCACACCTTTAATAACTCAACTCAAGATGGAGTAGGCATGAGCGCAACTTCGCATATCAAGGTCCCCCAAGAAGGCCAAAAAATTGTCCCTGGTCAACCCGTTCCTAACAATCCGATTATTCCTTTCATCGAAGGCGATGGTATTGGTGTCGATATCACTCCGGTGATGAAAGATGTGATTGATGCTGCTGTTGCGAAAGCCTATGGTGGCGAGAAGAAAATTCATTGGATGGAAGTGTATGCTGGTGAAAAATCCACCCGCATCTACGGTGCTGATGAATGGCTGCCAAAAGAAACATTTGACGCACTGAAAGAATATTCCGTGTCGATCAAAGGCCCAATGACCACCCCAGTCGGCGGCGGTATCCGTTCGTTGAACGTGGCATTGCGTCAAGAACTCGACTTGTATCAGTGCGTGCGCCCTGTGCGCTATTTCACTGGCGTGCCTTCGCCACTGAAAGACCCAACGAAAACCGATATGGTGATCTTCCGTGAAAACACCGAAGACATCTATGCTGGTATCGAATGGCAAGCTGAGTCCGACAACGCCAAGAAAGTCATCGACTTCTTGCAAAACGAAATGGGCGTGAAAAAAATCCGCTTCCCAGCCACCTCGGGTATCGGTATCAAACCTATTTCAGTTGAAGGCACCACTCGTATTGTGCGCGCCGCGATGAAATACGCGATCGACAACGATCGTAAGAGCGTTACCTTGGTGCACAAAGGTAACATCATGAAGTTCACCGAAGGTCTGTTCCGTGATGTGGGCTACAAAGTGGCTCAAGAAGAATTCGGCGCAGAACTGATCGATGGCGGCCCATGGTGCAAATTCACCAACCCGAACACCGGTCGTGAAATCGTGGTGAAAGACGCGATTGCTGATGCTTTCTTGCAACAAATCCTGTTGCGTCCTGCTGAATACGATGTGATCGCTTGCTGCAACCTGAACGGCGACTACATCTCTGACGCCTTGGCTGCACAAGTTGGTGGTATTGGTATTGCCCCAGGTGCAAACATTTCTGACCAATACGCTTGCTTTGAAGCAACCCACGGTACTGCACCAAAATATGCTGGTCTGGACAAAGTGAACCCAGGTTCGCTGATTCTGTCGGCAGAAATGATGCTGCGCCATCTGGGCTGGAAAGAAGCCGCCGACTTGGTGATCAAGTCGATGGAAGCCGCCATTGGCGACAAGATCGTGACTTATGACTTTGCCCGTCTGATGGATGGTGCAACTGAAGTGAGCTGCTCTGACTTCGGTAAGGCAATGATCGAACGCATGTAATCACGTGTTGTCGTGAAAAACCGCAGCTGCCAGCTGCGGTTTTTTTATGCCTCAAGTTGGAAGCGGTTTACCACCAATAAGCGGGTTTCTGCCGCGTGGGAAAGTGCCTCGACTTGCAGATGTGATGCCGAGACCACCGATACCGTGTGATCGGCCCCTTCGGCCAACGCTTCGAGACGATCAGACATGATATGACTGGTACGCGCTTGTTCTTCGGCCTCTTCGGCTAGCTTGCGGAATGCTTCTGCCAACGCTACCACGGCCTGACCAATCCCATCCAACTCACTGACAATAATTTGTCCGTCTTCCACCCCTCGCACGCTGGCCTCGGCCGCCGCGCCTACCGCTTCTTGGGCCGCACTGATTTCTGTTTTGACATGCTCAGCCAAGCGTGAGATGTCGGCGGTTGACGCTGCGGTACGTTCGGCTAATTTGCGTACCTCATCCGCCACCACCGCAAACCCACGCCCTTGTTCTCCTGCGCGTGCCGCTTCGATAGCAGCATTCAACGCCAATAAATTGGTTTGGGCGGCAATGTCTTGGATGCTGATGCTAATTCGCTCAATTTCTTGAATACGATTGGCTAATAAATTCATCCTTGCCACAGCATCACGCACCACCTGCCCCGAGTCGGCCAAATCCGCTGCCGCTTTCTTGCCGGTAATCCCTGCTTCATAAGCACGTCGCTCAGCCTCGGTCGCTGCAGTGGCGGATTCTGCTGCGCTGAGCGCCATGTGGTGAACTAGCTCGCCCACTTCTTCAATTTCATTGGCTACCGCCGTCACCGCTTCAGAATGTTCCCGCGTATGTTCACGCACCCGCTCACTCATTGCAGCCAGTTGGCGCGCCCCTTCGTCCAATTCTGCTGCATGTTGCCGGCCATCGAGCAACAAATCGACCAAGGTGTGAATGAAATGATTGAAAGCCTGTGCCACTTCGCCAATTTCATCTTGAGTGCCGACGGGCAAACGCTGGCGTAAATCACCATTAGCCAATAAACCGCAAACCACGCTCATGTGTTTCAAACGGCGCGCCAACGATTGGCTAACCCAAATTTGACTGCCCACAATCAAGAATGCTGATAAAGCCAGCGGAATTAAAATTCCTAAGAAAAGATGGTTAATACGCTGTTTTGCTTGTTCACGTGCCACCACCGCCCGTTTTTGTTCAATCGCAATCAAACCATCAATTTCACTGACCATCGGTGCCATATAAATGCGATAGATTTGTTCAGGAATCGCAATAGCATCTTCGGGGGCCGTGGCCGCAATTTTCACTGCGCTTTGAAATTGTTTGAGGTAGTTCTTCCAGTTTTGATTGATTTGTTCATCCAAACGCTGATGTTCGCTCGGCTCCAGATCATCACGCAGCGCCAGCAATTCAGCCTGAATCAGCTCATCGGTTTGACGCAGCACTTTATCGGTTTCTTCTAAAATCGGATCAGCTCGGGCAACAGAAAGCGCATTGGCTTTGACCGTGGTGAGGCGAAAGATCGCATTTTGCCGTGTTTCATAGTTGGCAAATCGCGCTTCGAGTTGTTGCAGCTGCCACGCATTCCCCCCCATCACCGCCAATAGGGTGAGGGTGGCTAATGCTGCAAGTGCATATAAGCGGGTAGAAATTTTCATTAGAGACACAGCTCCAGACACCATAGCCGGTAGGACTTAGCGCGGTCGAAGTAAGAAAAACGCGCCAAGCCTACGGGGGAGATGTGACAAGATTGTGTCAAAATATGAACGACAAAATGAAAACTTTGCCGCAATGACAAAACAGAATTTTATGACAAGTTAAGCCAATCTCTTTATTAAAACAGTGGCTTAACTTATGCCATAAGTCGATTTTTAATCTTCAGAAAATTGCAATTTTGCTGCTGTTTTTACCAAATTTATCGTTTGATCATCAAGCGATTTGGTTGCGGCTAAGGTTTCTTCTGCGACAGCGGCATTATGTTGTGTCGTGGCATCAATTTCACGCAACGCAGCATTTAAGTTAATAAAACCATCGGCGTGGGTGGCATTGGCACGGGCAATTTCCCCCATCAAACTGTGAACCTGTTCTACCACCGTCACCACTTGCTGTAATGCCACGCCAACCTGAGCTGCACGCTGTTTTGAATCGGCCATTTTGGCAGTCGATTCAGTAATCAAAGCGTCAATTTGGTGAGCCGCATCGACTGAGCGTTGTGCTAAGGCCCGCACTTCATCCGCCACCACTGCAAACCCACGCCCGGCTTCACCCGCCCGCGCTGCTTCAATAGCCGCATTCAATGCCAACAAATTGGTTTGTTCAGCAATCCCATCCATCACTCCAACAATAGCGCGAATTCGGTCTGAGCTACTGGCCAACATGGCAATTTCTTCGACCAGAGCCGCCATCTGTAGTCCACTGTGAGAGGCCAGCTGTTCCGCTTCACGGCTGATGCTGGCGGCTTGTTGGGTGCGTTCAGCGTTTTGCGCCACACCTTGGCTCATTTCATTGGCACTGGCGGAGATTTCTTCAAGGCTAGAAGCCTGACGCTCGGTGACCATCGCCACTTGGCTGCTGGCAGCGATTAACTGTTGAGTAGCGACTTCTAAGGCCTCACTGCTGCTTTGCACTGTCTCGGCCACAGCAGAAGCGGTGTGTAACATCTCACGCCGACGTTGTTGGGCATAACGCAGCGCACTTTGCATTTGATCAAGCGCGGCTAATAATTCTCCGGTTTCATCGCGCGATTGGATGTCGATACGATTATCAAATTGACCTTGAGCAATCGCAGCGGCAATTTGATTGGCGCGTGCCAAGGGTTGACGCACCATTTGTTTGGCTAACCAGAAAATCAGCGCGCCAACAATCAAGGTCAAAATACCCGTTACCAGAAACACGCGCAGCGTCAGCTGCAAACTCAGTTGATGGAACTCATCTTGGTAAGAAGAGGTGCCAATTAACCAATTCCATGTGGGGGCAATGGCAAAGGCGGCAATTTTCTCTCGCTCACCATCCTGATCTGTCCAGCCATAGGTCAACACCCCTTGTTTGCGCTCCAACATCGCTTGCACCAGCGGGAAACCACGGCTGTCTTTAACCTCTAATAAGCTTTTGTTTTGTTGTGTTGGGTGGATAATTGCTACGCCGTATTTATCACCCGCGCGGGCGTTAATCGCAAAAGCATAGCCGGTGTCACCGACTTTGACGGATTCAATCCGTTTTTTTAAGTCGGCCAAACTTTGGGTAAATTCCAAACCAACAAATAAGGCGCCAATCACCTGCTTCTGTTCATCCAACAGCGGGTGATAGTGGGTAATGTAATCACGGCCAAACAACAAGGCTGGCCCCCAAAAGGGTTCACCCTTCATCAATGTGGCGTAAGCGGGATGTTGTCGATCAAGCTTAGTGCCAATCGCACGCAAGCCATCTTCTTTTTTCAATGATGTAGTAATACGTACCAAATCATCACCATCACGGACAAAAATCGTGGCTACGACTGCGCCAGCCAATGTATTGGTAAAGCTATCGACGGTTGAAAAATCATTATTGACTAACTGATGACCCGACCACAAAGCCGGTGCTGTTTCGGTGCCGACAGCAATCCGTTGGGTGGTATCTAATCTAAAATCATCGTCATAACGATCCCGCAACAACTCAGCCATTTGATCGGCGGTTTGGTTTTGGACTTGCGCCACCGACTCCACCATATCCACAATCTGCTGGTTTTGAATGGATAGCCGTTCGACCGTCGCTTGGTCAAGCAACGTGCTGCCAACGCGGTTGATGTAAAAACCGGCAACTAAGGATCCAATGGTAAGAAAGAGAAAAGCCACCAAGCTCAGCTTCGTGGCAATCGAGGCATGGCGTAAAAAAGCAGGTTGTTGCATAGAGGAACACTTTATGAAACAAGAAAACTACTCATTTTAGCTAAAAAATCAAAATTTTTACAAAAAATTAAGGCAAACAATAAATTTAAGAAATATTCTTATCACAATCCATTAAAAACACAGAATAAAAAAGGGGTCGATCACGACCCCTCTAGTGGAAAATAGCGCAGGATTAGCTGTCTTTGACTTGGTTTGCTGCAATTTCCTTGTGCACTTCTGCCATATCAATCGCACGAATTTGCGTAATCAACTGCTCCAACGATGATGCTGGCAAGGCACCAGCTTGGTTATACAACATCACTTGCTCACGGAAGACCATCAGCGTTGGGATAGAGCGAATGTTGAACGCAGCAGCCAATGCTTCCTCTTGTTCGGTATTCACCTTGGCAAACACAATATCGGGGTGTTTGTCTGCCGCCGCCGCAAAAGTTGGGGCAAAACTGCGGCAAGGGCCACACCACGGTGCCCAAAAATCAATAATTACCGTTTTATCCGGTTGAATTGCTTGCTCGAAATCAGCAGCAGTCAGTTCAATAACAGCCATTACCGTCCCCTTTCGGACCAAAAATTCACATTTAGAACTGATGGCAAGCACAGGCAATACAAGCAAAGGTTGCGATTGAATTTCACAATCGTTGAGATAGCCGCACTCAACACTCAACGATATTGACTGGCACCGTTACCACGTTGACCGCCAACCCCCCGCGCGCAGTTTCCTTATATTTGCTGCTCATGTCTCGTCCGGTATCGCGCATGGTTTTAATCACACGATCCAGTGAGACAAAGTGTTCACCATCGCCCCGCAAAGCCATCCGTGCCGCGTTAATCGCCTTAATCGAGGCCATCGCATTGCGTTCGATGCACGGTACTTGAACCAACCCGCCAACAGGATCACAGGTCAAACCCAAGTTATGTTCCATTGCAATTTCAGCGGCATTTTCAACTTGCGCCGGTGTACCACCTAACACCTCAGTAAGCCCCGCCGCCGCCATCGAACAGGCCGACCCCACTTCGCCCTGACAGCCAACTTCCGCACCAGAGATCGACGCATTGAGCTTGAACAAAATCCCCACTGCCGCCGCAGTCAGTAAGAAACGAATCACGCCCTCATCGTTAGCCTGTGGCACAAAGCGGCTGTAGTAATGCAATACCGCAGGGATAATCCCCGCCGCGCCATTAGTCGGGGCTGTCACCACACGCCCACCGGCAGCATTTTCTTCATTGACTGCCAAAGCATATAAATTCACCCAATCGAGAACCGTTAGCGGATCGGTGAGAGCCGCTTCGGGACGGGCCAGTAATTGGCGGTAGAGATCGGCGGCGCGGCGTTTGACTTTCATTCCCCCCGGCAAAATGCCCTCACGTTCACAGCCACGTCGCACACAACCCTGCATCACTTGCCAGATGGCGAGCAGTTGTTGGCGAATCTCGTCTTCCGAACGCCACACCTTTTCGTTTTCCCACATGATTTGGCTCATGCTCATCTGGTGTTGCTGACAGAGTGCCAACAATTCTTGTCCTGTGCGAAACGGGTAGGGTAAAACTTCAGCCGTAGGCGGGGTAAAACCATCGGCAACAGCCGCCTCATCCACAATAAAACCGCCGCCAACCGAATAAAAAGTACGTTGAGCAAGGCATTCGCCGCTGCTGTTGTAAGCGAAAAATTGCATCCCATTTGGATGAAACGGCAGGCTTTTGCGTTTATGTAGCTGTAAATGTTCGCTTTCAACAAAACGAATCGCCTGTGTACCAGCCAACCATAATTGTTGCTGTTGGCGAATCTCGGCAATGCGTTGTGGGGCTAAATCGGAGTCGGTCGTGTCCGGATTTTCTCCCAACAAACCCAACATCACCGCTGTATCACTGCCGTGCCCCTTACCCGTGGCACCTAAGGATCCAAATAACTCAACCTTAACCTGTGCCACCTCACCTAGCCGCTGTTCGCGCTGCAGGCGGTGGATAAATTGTTTGGCTGCCCGCATCGGGCCCACCGTGTGAGAACTGGAGGGGCCAATGCCGATCTTAAATAAGTCAAACACGCTGATTGCCATCATCCACCCCTTTAGCAAAGAAAAAGAGCAATATTATTGCCGCGCCGTGCGGGCAAGGCTAGGGAAAAATGTCGGGTCGTTGCTGCGTAAAGGGTTAATATCCAGCCCACCTCGGCGGGTATAACGCGCATAGACGGTTAACCTTGTTGGTGCACAAGCACGCCAGATGTCGATAAAAATTCTTTCCACACACTGTTCGTGAAATTCATTGTGTTGGCGGAACCCCACCAGATAACGCAACAGGCTCTCACGGTCTATTTGTCGGCCATGATAGTGAATTTGCACACTGCCCCAATCCGGCTGTCCAGTGACCAAACAATTTGACTTCAGCAACTGCGATGACAGGGTTTCTGTGACCACGGTTTCAGCCGAGACGCGCAATTGTTCGGGTTGTGGGTCATAGCTTGCAATCTCGATATCCTGTTCATCCAAGCTCTCACCCTCGAGCTCAGCCAGCATAAATTGTGAAAACTGTCGCGGTGCAAACACTTCGACTTGCACCGGCTTACCGCAAGCGTTGCCGATATCTAATGCCAGCTGCGCTTGCAGGGTTGCCACATCCGGCAATTTGGTTTGGTTATAGCTATTGAGATAGAGCTTGAATGATTTTGATTCGATCAAATAGGGCGAATCAGCAGGAATCGCAAAGCGCACAATGGCGATTTGTGGTTTGCCTTTCAGATTCAGCCAAGAGACTTCATACCCCGTCCAAAAATCGGTGCCAAAAAAGGGCAAGGCTTGACTGTCAATCAACAATTCATCGCGTTTATCTTGGCGTGGAATGGGAAACAATAATTCAGGAGCGTAATGCTCAATATAGTCGGTGTTTTTGCCTAATGGCGATGCTTCGGGTCGCGCCATGGTGTTACCTCATCATACCAATCATCAAACAAAAACAGCGCGGTAGATCACCGCGCTGTTTCACTTTATCTCATCAATGGATTTAATCGCGGACGCAATCGACGTAATAGCCAAATACGCCGTCAACCTCGGTTTTCACTAACCCGTGAATATCAGTCTCAAACCCAGGGAAACGCTCGTTAAACTCACGAGCAAATTTCAGGTAATCGACAATCGTACGGTTAAAGCGTTCCCCTGGAATCAATAACGGAATTCCCGGAGGATAAGGGGTTAACAGAATTGCTGTCACACGGCCTTCTAACTCATCCAGCGGCACCCGATCAATCTCGCGGTGCGCCATTTTGGCAAAAGCGTCCGTTGGGCGCATCGCGGGCACCATGTCCGACAGATACATTTCTGTTGTCAGCCGCGCCACATCTTTTTCACGGTAAACCGCATGAATTTGTTGGCACAGATCACGCAAACCAACGCGCTCATAACGAGGATGTTTAGCCACAAACTCGGGCATCACCCGCCATAATGGTAAGTTGCGATCATAGTCGTCTTTGAACTGCTGCAACTCAGTGACCATGGTATTCCAGCGACCTTTGGTAATGCCGATGGTGAACATGATAAAGAAGCTATACAGACCTGTTTTCTCAACAATAATCCCATGTTCGGACAGATACTTGGTCACAATCGCGGCGGGAATGCCACGGTCGGAAAATTCACCATCGACATCCAAACCGGGGGTGATGATCGTGGCTTTGATTGGGTCGAGCATATTAAAGCCTTCGGCCAGCTCGCCAAAGCCATGCCAACGCTCACCTGCATTCAACATCCAAGCATCACGTTCTTCCAACCCTTCTTCTGACAAATCAGCTGGGCCCCATACTTTAAACCACCACGACTCACCCAACTCGGCATCAACCTTACGCATGGCACGGCGGAAATTCAGGGCTTCCGCAATAGATTCTTCCACCAAAGCTGGGCCACCGGGGGCTTCCATCATCGCAGCCGCCACATCGCACGAGGCAATAATTGCGTATTGTGGCGAGGTTGAGGTGTGCATCAAATACGCTTCATTGAACAAATCGCGGTCAAGCGCGGTATTTTGTGCATCTTGTACCAAAATTTGTGAGGCTTGAGACAGACCAGCTAACAGCTTGTGGGTAGATTGGGTGGAGAACACCATTGATTCACGGCAACGGGGACGCTCTTCGCCAATCGCATGGTAATCGCCATAAAAATCATGGAAAGCAGCATGTGGCAGCCACGCTTCATCAAAATGCAGCGTATCAATCTCACCATCGAGCATCTCTTTAATCATTTCCACATTGTAGAGCACACCATCATAGGTGCTTTGGGTAATGGTCAGGATGCGTGGTTTGGCCTGTTTGTCGAGGATAAACGGGTTGGCTTCGATTTTGCGGCGAATGGTCTCTGGACTAAATTCCGATTTCGGAATCGGGCCGATAATCCCGTAGTGGTTACGCGTCGGCGTTAAAAACACAGGGATAGCGCCGGTCATCATAATCGCGTGCAAAATCGATTTGTGGCAGTTGCGATCCACCACCACGATATCACCCGGTGCAACCGTTGAGTGCCAAACAATTTTGTTGGAAGTCGAAGTACCGTTGGTGACAAAGAACAAATGATCGGCGTTAAAAATTCGCGCTGCATTACGTTCGGAGGCTGCCACTGGGCCGGTGTGATCCAATAATTGGCCCAATTCATCCACTGCATTACATACATCCGCACGCAGCATATTTTCACCAAAAAACTGGTGAAACATCTGCCCGACAGGGGATTTCAAAAATGCTACCCCACCGGAATGGCCGGGACAGTGCCAAGAGTAAGAGCCATCTTGCGCATAATGCGTCAGGGCACGGAAGAACGGCGGGGCTAATGTGTCTAAATAGGCTTTGGCTTCACGCACGACATAACGGGCAATAAATTCTGGCGTGTCTTCAAACATGTGAATAAAACCATGTAACTCACGCAACACATCATTAGGGATGTGGCTGCTGGTACGGGTTTCACCATGCAGAAAAATTGGAATATCGGCATTTTTAAAACGAATTTCTTCGACGAATGTACGCAAGCTGCTGATAGCAATTTGCGAGGCCTCGGGCGACAAAAACTCTTCATCATCAATCGACAAAATAAAAGCCGAAGCTCGCGATTGCTGTTGAGCAAACGAAGACACATCACCATAACTGGTGACACCTAAGACTTCCATGCCTTCGTCTTCAATCGCTTTGGTAAGGGCGCGAATACCGAGGCCAGAGGTGTTCTCCGAGCGAAAATCTTCGTCAATGATGATGATGGGAAACTGAAAGCGCATGGCGTTTTAACCTGACTCAAGGGCAACCAACAAAGTTGCACGGTAAAAAACAAGGGACAAGGCAAGCAGTATGTCGCGCCAAGATGACGTCTATCTTGCATTGATACGACACGCAGTACAGCGGTGGCGGCCGTAGCGCGGCGATTGTACGCGCCAGCGCCGCGCTGTGGGATAAAAATTGCGGTGTTTTCTATGGGAAAATAATGGTTTTTTGGCTCAGATTCATTGCTCGCGTCGCATAAACTGGCGAGGGCGGAAACCGAGAGCAAATAAGGCGATAAAATAACTGGACCCGCCAGCCACAATCAACAAGGTTAATGCCAAAGCCCGCTGCCATGCTGCTGCTTGCCAATCAAAAGGCAACAGTGCCTGCAAGCCCAACAATACCCCTGCCATCACCGCCAACGCACTGCCGATTTTTACTGTAAATCCTAACCAACCTTGTTGGGGTCGATACATATTCCGCTTTAACAGTTGCCGCAGCAGCAATAGCGCATTGAGACATGCCCCAAGGCTGATGGCTAATGCCAAACCAGCATGTTGCATGGGCAGAATCAACAAGAGATTGAGCAACTGTGTGGCGGCTAAGGTGATGATGCCAATGCGGACGGGCGTTTTAATGTCTTTTTGGGCATAAAAGCCGGGGGCTAGCACTTTGACCGAAATCAGTCCAACCAAACCAACGGCATACGCCATCAACGCCCATGCCGTCATATCGGTGTCATGCCATGAAAACTCGCCATACATAAATAATGTGGCAATCAACGGTTTGGCTAATACAGCCAACCCCACCGCCGAGGGTAACGCCAACAACAACGACAAACGCAGCCCCCAATCCAACAACGCAGAGAAAGATTCTGCAGAAGCATTTGCCGCATGCTTTGATAAGGAAGGCAATAAAATTGTCCCCAAGGCCACCCCCAACACACCCGTGGGTAGCTCCATTAAACGGTCAGCGTAATACATCCAAGACACGCTGCCAGACACCAAAAATGAAGCAAAAATTGTATTAATCACCAAAGAAATCTGACTAATGGATACACCAAAAATCGCTGGGCCCATTTGTTTCACCACTCGCCGCACTGCTGCATCACGCCAATCAAGGCGCGGCCACGGCAACATACCAATTTTTGCTAATGCAGGGAGTTGAAAGGCGAGTTGGGCGATGCCGCCAATTAACACGGCCCATGCCAAGGCAAAAACCGGTTGTTCCAAGTACGGTGCGAGAAACAACACACAGCCAATAAAACTCAGGTTCAGCAAGGTCGGGGTAAAAGCAGGAATCGAGAATTGCCGCCATGTATTCAATACACTGCCTGCCAAAGAGGCCAAAGAAATAAACAAAATGTAGGGAAATGTCAGTCGCAGCAAATCGACAGTCAGGGCGAATTTTTCGGGACGATCGCTGAAACCGGGAGCAGAAACCCAAATAATCCACGGCGCGATCACGATACCTAATAAGGTCACTGCCAGTAGAGCTAAAGTCAGTAACCCACTGATATGTGATAGAAACTGTCGAGTGTCTTGTGCATTTTTGTGTTCACGGTATTCAGCCAACACCGGTACAAAGGCCTGAGAAAACGCTCCCTCGGCAAACACCCGCCGTAATAAATTCGGCAACTTAAACGCAACAAAAAAAGCATCGGTGTACAACCCTGCGCCAAAGCTGCGGGCAATCAACGCATCCCGGACAAAACCCAAGACCCGAGACACTAACGTCATACTGCTGACGGTAAACAAGGCTTTAAGCAGATTCATCGCATACCGGCCAAAAAAGAAAACCAAGATGGTAAGACCTAAGCCCCTGTTCTTGCAAAAAGACCCTGTGCCAGCTAGAATTGACTGTTTAACAGATATCTGCTTTCTTCCTAGGAGAATCCCAACATGGCAAACAGCGCACAAGCACGCAAGCGTGCCCGTCAAGCCGAAGCCGCTCGCCAACTTAACGCTGGTCAACGCTCGCAGTTCCGTACCGCAGTCAAAAAAGTGTTAAAAGCAATCGCCGCCGGTGACAAAGCCGCAGCACAAACCGCTTTCCAAGCTTCGACAAGCGTAATCGACAGCATCGCTGACAAAGGCATCTTCCACAAGAACAAAGCTGCTCGTCACAAGAGCCGCTTGTCTGCTGCAATCAAGGCCATGGCTGCCTAATCACAGCCGGCCATCAACAGCGCGCTTCGCTGTTGCAGCAAATAAAAAACCCCGACTGACGAGTCGGGGTTTTCGCATTCAGGCGAATGATTACAGCATGTGCTTCACAGCTTCAGCTTCGTCAGTCAACTCTTTCAGCGTGATATTGATTTTCTCACGGCTGTATTCGTCGATTTCCAAGCCTTCGATGATTTCATAAGCACCGTTTGCACACTTGCATGGGAAGCCAAACACGATACCTTCTGGGATACCATAGCTGTTATCAGCAGGTGCAGGCACACCCATGGTGACCCATTCGTCCGAACCCAACACCCAGTCACGGATGTGGTCGATGGCTGCGTTAGCAGCGGAAGCAGCAGAAGACAAGCCACGGGCTTCGATAATTGCAGCACCACGCTTACCAACAGTTGGCAGGAACACATCGTTATTCCACACGGCATCGTTGACCAGTGCTTTTACGTTGTCGCCGTTGGACGTGCAGAAGCGATAGTCAGCGTACATCGTTGGGCTGTGGTTACCCCACACCACCAATTGTTTCAGGCTGGACACTTCACGGCCAGTTTTGGCAGCCAACTGTGACAGAGCACGGTTGTGGTCTAAACGCAACATGCCGTGGTAGTTTGCTGGGTTGGTGCGGCCCACTTTAATCGCGGCAGCACGAGCAATGTAAGCATTGGTATTGCATGGGTTACCCACCACCAACACTTTGACGTCTTCTTTAGCGTTTTCAGCAATCGCTTTACCTTGAACGGTAAAGATTGCGCCGTTAGCTTCCAGCAAGTCGGCACGTTCCATGCCTTTCGAGCGAGGACGTGCACCCACTAACAAGCAAACGTCAGCATCTTTGAATGCCACATTCGGATCGTCGGTTGCAACCATACCGGCCAGCAACGGGAAGGCGCAATCTTCCAGCTCCATCATCACGCCTTTGACAGCGTTTTGAGCTTGAGGCAAGTCGAGCAATTGCAGAATAACAGGCTGATCTTTACCCAACATTTCGCCAGAAGCGATACGGAACAACAAGCTGTAACCGATTTGGCCGGCAGCGCCGGTTACGGCAACACGAACGGGTGCTTTCATGAGGCATTTCTCCATTGCAGTGCGTCTTAGGGTTTGACATCTTCTCTTGCCCGTTTTTTTGAGCAGAGATTGTTACTGTGCTCATCATCTCAAATGAGATGAGTTGCAACATCAGTTTCCTGAAATTTAAGCCATCACGGACAGCGCTCTCCACTGGTGAACCCAACCGCGTTGAGAGGGAGAGTCGGCGTTGATCTGCGCTAAGATGCGCCGGTGGGCTGTGTCCGGTATCGAGCCGCAGTTTAGCACTGATACTGGGTTTTGTGTGCGGGCAAACTGTGGAAATTTCCGCAACAAATGCGAATTATCTTGTGTCTTATATAAGACCTATCTGGACGGTGAAGGGTATTTAATGCTAAAAAGCGCCATGTCACAACAGACGCAACTTCCGAAACCAGATTACCAGCCGCTCTACGCGCAAATTCACCACCATTTGGCGAGTCGAATTGCACAGGGTGAATGGCAACCGCACGAGGCTTTGCCAAGCGAATGGGATTTAGCTGACGCGCTTGGGGTGAGCCAAGGCACGGTCAGAAAAGCACTGACTGATCTGGTACGGGATGGCTGGTTGTACCGACAACAAGGACGCGGCACATTTGTTGCGCCGAGCCTCAGCGAGTGGGGCGGGGCTGATTTAGTCAGTCCACTGGGATTTACCGAACAAGCAGAACGGCCAATCGGTGAACTGATTGGTTGTTCCAAGGTCAATGCAGCAGATGAGATTGCCGAAGGTCTGGGTCTGCGGCGCGGCGCACCGGTGTATCGGATCCGTAAGCTGTGGCGACTCGAAGGGGTCCCGATAGCAATGGATGACGCTTATTGTCCAGTCGAACCCTATCCGGGGATTGATGCCCGACAATTGCGGCAGCATGAAGGTAGTCTTTATCAACTGTTAGAACGACAGCACGCAATGCGAGTTCGCTTTCGGACTTCACTGTTGCGGGCAGTCATACCGGGACGAGAAGATTTACAACTTTTACGTCCCGAAGATGGCACAGCTCCAATGCTAGCCATCATCAGAATCGCTGAAAGCTGGTCAGGCGAAGCCGTAGAGTGGCGGTATCGTCTGTGTCGCTGTACACGCTGGGCTTACCGGCCCAGTGTGTGATGCGTTTCTTGTTTTGTCATGGCTGTGCGGACACCCCGCGCCGACAAAACAGGTAAACAAACCCGAGGACAAACGGGTTTTTTGCTAGAATCCGGCCCTTCGATCACTAAGCAGTCATCTGCTGGGGTTCGGAAAGCAGGTCGCGACGAGCGCCGCCGCGGCCGGATGCGGTTCCGGGGTAACCCGGAGTATTGTCAACCGTTCAGGTGTGTAGTTTCACAAGGAAACCTCCATGCAAGCCATGCAGAAGAAACGCCCCAAACACCTTGATCTGGGAAAAATCCGCTTGCCGTTGCCTGGCATCGTGTCGATTTTGCACCGGATCTCGGGTGTCGGACTCTTTTTCACCCTCCCTTTCATTATTTATCTTCTCGGCGGTTCCTTAAGTTCTGCTGAAGCCTTCGAAACCTACCGTACAGTCATCGCTCACCCTCTGGTGAAGCTGATCCTGTTGGGTCTGTTGTGGGCTTACATGCATCACTTCTGTGCCGGCCTGCGCTTTTTGGCTTTGGACTTCCACAAAGGTCTTGAGCTGCAAACCGCTCGCTCCACCGCTCGCACTGTCATCATCGTCAGCCTTGCCTTGACCGTCATTATCGGAGGTATGCTGTGGTAAATCGTATTGTTGTAGGTGCACGCTACGGTCTGCGCGATTGGATCATGCAACGTGCTACCGCCGTGGTGATGGCCATTTATACCTTCGGCTTGGTGTTGTTTTTGTTGACTATGCCAGGGACGTACGAAGGCTGGCAGGCTTTCTTCAAAACCACTTGGGTGCAAGTGTTGACCCAAACCACCATCATCGCCCTATTGTTGCATGTGTGGGTGGGTATTCGTGATGTGTGGATGGATTACATCAAACCTGTGGGTTTACGTTTAGCCTTACATCTGTTCACCATCGTTTGGTTGGTGGGCTGTCTGATTTATTCGATCAAAGTTGTTTGGGGGCTGTAATGAGTGTACCTGTCCGTCATTTTGACGCCGTGATCGTTGGGGCGGGTGGAGCCGGTATGCGCGCCGCCCTGCAATTGTCCGAAGCAGGTTTGAAGACTGCCGTTTTATCCAAAGTGTTCCCAACTCGTTCCCACACCGTGGCAGCACAAGGTGGGGTGTCGGCTTCCTTGGGTAACTCCGAGGCTGACCACTGGCACTGGCACATGTACGACACCGTTAAGGGGTCGGACTGGCTGGGCGACCAAGACGCGATTGAGTTTATGTGCCGTGAAGCACCTAACGTCGTGGTGGAGCTGGAACACTTTGGGATGCCATTCGACCGTAACGAAGACGGCACGATTTACCAGCGTCCATTCGGTGGCCACATGTCCAACTTCGGTGAAAAGCCAGTGCGTCGCGCCTGTGCTGCTGCCGACCGGACTGGCCATGCGATGTTACATGCCTTATACCAACGCAACGTGCGCGCAAACACCCATTTCTTTGTCGAATGGATGGCATTAGATCTGGTGCGTGACAGCGAAGGTCGCGTGCAAGGCGTGGTAGCCATGGAAATGGAAACCTCGGAAATCTACGTTTTCCAAGCCAAAGCGACTTTATTCGCCACTGGCGGCGCTGGCCGTATCTACTCTTCTTCAACCAACGCCTTTATTAACACGGGTGATGGTTTGGGGATGGCGGCTCGTGCAGGGATTCCATTAGAAGACATGGAATTCTGGCAATTCCACCCAACAGGTGTTGCCGGCGCAGGTGTGCTGATTACCGAAGGTGTGCGTGGTGAAGGTGGTATCTTGCGTAACGCGCAAGGTGAACGTTTCATGGAACGTTATGCACCGAACGCAAAAGACCTCGCCTCGCGTGACGTGGTGTCGCGTGCGATGGTGACAGAAATCAATGAAGGCCGTGGCTGTGGCCCAGCAAAAGACCATGTGTTGCTGGACATCACCCACTTAGACCCGAATGTGATTATGTCTAAGTTGCCTGGCATTCGCGAAATTTCGATCAAGTTTGCGGGTGTGGATCCCATCAAAGCACCGATTCCTGTTGTACCAACCTGCCACTATCAAATGGGCGGTATCCCGACTAACTACAAAGGTGAAGTCGTGGTGGAAGACAAGGTGGTGGAAGGGTTCTATGCCGCTGGTGAGTGTGCGTGTGCTTCAGTGCATGGCGCCAACCGCCTAGGCACCAACTCGCTGCTCGACTTGTTGGTATTTGGTAAGTCGTCTGGTAACACCATGATTGACTACATCAAATCACAACCTAAATCGTTGCCAGAATTGGCCACTGCTGATGTTGACCGCGCTTTGGCTCGTGTAGCTCGTTTCGACAACCAAACTAGCGGTGTCGAAGTGGATGCTGCTCGCAGCGCAATGCAACGCACGATGCAGGCACATTGTGGTGTGTTCCGCTTCAAAGACATGCTGCAACAAGGTGTGACCAAGATTTTGGAAGTGGAAGAGATGGTGAAAAAGACCTTCATCCACGACAAATCGAAAGTGTGGAACACCGCTCGTGTCGAAGCGTTAGAGCTGGAAAACCTGATCGAAGTCGCCAAAGCCACCATGATTTCGGCCAACAACCGGACCGAATCGCGTGGTGCTCACGTGCGTGACGATGCGCCTGACACAGCAGAAACACCGAATGGCCGCGACGATAAGAACTGGTTGAAGCACACACTCTGGTATCGTGACGATAACCGTCTGGAGTACAAACCAGTCAACTTGAAGCCACTGACGGTTGAGACCATCGCGCTCAAGACCCGTTCTTACTAAGGGCACAAGATCATGACGACAACAACCTTGCAATTCCGCATCTATCGCTACAATCCTGACAAGGATGCAGCGCCCTATATGCAAGACATCGCTATCGAAGCTGACGAAACTGATCGTAAGCTGCTCGATGCTTTGGTGAAGTTAAAAGTGAAAGACGATACTTTATCGTTCCGTCGTTCCTGCCGCGAAGGTGTCTGTGGCTCGGATGCGATGAACATCAACGGTAAGAACGGCTTAGCTTGCTTAACCGATTTGAAAGATTTGAAACAGCCTATCGAACTGCGGCCACTGCCCGGCTTGCCGATCATCCGCGATTTAATCGTGGACATGACCCAGTTCTTTAAACAGTATCACTCGATCAAACCGTACGTGCAAAACGACACACCGCCGCCCGAGCGCGAGCGTTTGCAATCGCCAGAAGACCGTAAAGAGTTGGATGGTTTGTACGAGTGCATTCTGTGTGCGTGCTGTTCGACATCGTGCCCGTCTTTCTGGTGGAACCCAGACAAATTCGTCGGCCCAGCTGGTTTGTTGGCTGCCTATCGCTTTATTGCTGATACTCGCGACTTGGCAACTAACGAACGTCTGGACAACTTAGACGATCCGTATCGTTTATTCCGCTGCCACACCATCATGAACTGTGTCGATGTGTGTCCTAAGGGGCTCAACCCTACTAAGGCCATCGGCAAGATCAAAGATCTCATGGTACGGCGCGCAGTATGAGCGATTCGGCACGGGCAGAAATCTCGGAAGTTGAGAAAAAGCGACAACGTTGGCGTTCGCGTCGGGGTTTGTTAGAGCTTGATCTTGTGATTACGCGATTTCTCGCCCAACACTATGACGCACTCACACCAGACCAATTTGCAGCTTATGTTGAGTTATTAGATTGGCCCGACAATGATCTGCTTGATCTGGTAAACGAGAAGTGCGATGTCGACGCGCCGCACCTCGCTGAAATTGTGGCGATGTTGCGTCGTGTTTAGGAAGGTGCCCCGCATGGACGGGGCACTGTCAAATGTAACTACTGGGAGTAATGCTGTGGAAAACAACCGCAAAGTCACGCTGACCTATAACGACGGCCAGAACTTAGATTTTCCAATCATGGAAGGCACACTGGGCCCAAACGTCGTTGACATCCGGTCTTTTGCCAAGACAGGCATGTTCACCTTCGACCCTGGTTTCTTGGCAACCGCTTCGTGCGAATCCAAGATTACCTTTATTGATGGTGATGTGGGGCAGCTCTACTACCGTGGTTACCCAATTGAGCAATTAGCAGAAGAATCCGATTTCTTGGAAAGCTGCTATTTGCTGTTAAACGGCGAATTGCCAAACGCAGAACAAAAAGCAGAATTCGACCGCAAAATCATGCGTCACAACATGATTCACGATCAGCTGCAAAATCTGTACAAAGGTTTCCGCCGCGACGCACACCCAATGGCGGTGATGGTGGGTGTGGTGGGCGCGTTGTCTGCGTTCTATCACGATTCACTGGATATCAACGATCCTCACCACCGCGAAGTGTCGGCACATCGCTTGATCGCTAAAGTGCCAACGATTGCGGCCCAAGCCTACCGTTACAACAAAGGTCTGCCTTTCAGCTACCCACGTAACGATTTGACCTATGCCGAGAACTTCTTGCACATGATGTTCTCGACACCATGCGAAGAATACAAAGTCAACAAAGTGTTGGCGCGTGCACTCGACCGCATCTTTATCCTGCATGCTGACCACGAACAAAATGCTTCGACTTCTACCGTTCGTCTGGCAGGTTCTTCTGGCGCTAACCCATTTGCGTGTATCGCTGCTGGTATCGCTTGCTTGTGGGGCCCATCGCACGGTGGCGCTAACGAAGCCGTGTTGAAGATGTTGGATGAAATCGGCTCGGTCGAAAACGTGCCAGCCTTTATGGAAGGCGTGAAAGCCAAAACGCATAAACTGATGGGCTTTGGTCACCGTGTTTACAAAAACATGGACCCACGCGCTGCCATTATGAAACGCACTTGTGATGAAGTATTGAACGAACTGGGCTTGCACAACGATCCTAAGTTCAAACTGGCCATGGCGCTGGAAAAAATCGCGTTGGAAGACGAATACTTCATCGAACGTAAACTGTATCCAAACGTTGACTTCTACTCTGGTATCGTGTTGTCAGCAATTGGTATCCCAGTATCGATGTTCACACCCATTTTTGCCTTAGCTCGTACTGTTGGCTGGATCAGCCACTGGACTGAAATGATTGCAGACCCAACCATGAAGATTGGCCGTCCGCGTCAGCTCTACACCGGCGCACCACGCCGTGACTACGTCGCTCTCGCCGATCGCAAATAAGCGATAGCGTGATGAAGGAGGCTGCATCACAGCCTCCAACCATCGCAGCGACACCAAAAACAACAGGCCGCTGGCAGCTGCCAAGCGGTCGAACGCTGCACTACCGTAATTAGGGTCGATAACACCATGATGCAAACCTTGTACAGCCATTCACACCTGTTTGGTGGGAATGCTCCCTTTATCGAGGAACTGTACGAACAGTACCTCGCGGATGCCAACAGCGTAACAGCTGAATGGCGTGATTATTTCGATAAGCTGCAGCAAACTCCCGGTGCAGCCGACCGTGACGTCCCTCATCATCCTATTCAAGAATCCTTCGTTCAACTCGCCAAACAACCTCGTGGTTTTGCGCGCAAGAGCGAAGTGGCCGAATGGGACGCCATGCAAAAACAAGTGGCAGTGCTGAAACTGATCTCGGCCTACCGCGTCATGGGTTCTCGTTGGGCAAATCTCGATCCGCTCAAACGGATGGACACGGCGCCCGTACCAGAACTCGATCCTGCATACCACGGCTTATCTGACGCTGATATGGCGGCACAGTTCAACACTGGTTCGTTAGTCGGCTTAGAAAAAGGTTCCTTGGCAGATATTCTCGCCCATCTGCGCCAGACGTACTGTGGCAGCATCGGCGTTGAATACATGCACATCATCGACTCGAAGCAAAAACGCTGGGTACAAGAACGCTTTGAAGGTTTGCGCTCGACCCCTCGCTATGATGTCGACACCAAAAAACGTGTATTAAAACAAGTCACCGCCGCTGAAACGCTAGAACGCTATTTGCATACCAAGTATGTGGGGCAAAAACGGTTCTCGCTCGAAGGTGGCGAGTCGATGATTGCTGCGTTAGACCGTCTGATTCAAGATGGCGGCAGCAAAGGCGTACAAGAAATTATCATCGGTATGGCCCACCGTGGTCGTCTCAATGTGTTGGTTAACACTTTGGGTAAATTACCACGCGATTTGTTCGCCGAATTCGAAGGCCGTCCTTCGGTTGAATTGCCATCTGGCGACGTGAAATACCACATGGGCTTCTCCACCGACTTGCCAACCCCCGGCGGTCCAGTCCATGTCTCGCTCGCGTTCAACCCTTCGCACTTAGAAATCGTCAACCCTGTGGTCGAAGGTTCGGTGCGTGCCCGTCAAGAACGTCGTAAAGACCTCGAACGCAAACAAGTGATTCCCGTGTTGATTCACGGTGATGCAGCGTTTGGTGGTTTGGGTGTGAACCAAGGGACATTCAACCTGTCCGGCACCCGTGGTTACGGCACCGGCGGTACCATTCACCTCGTGGTCAACAACCAAGTGGGCTTTACCACTTCCGACACCCGCGATATGCGTTCGACGCTGTATTGCACCGATGTCGCAAAAATGGTTGAAGCACCGATTTTTCACGTCAATGGTGATGATCCCGAAGCCGTCTGCTTTGTGATGCAGGCAGCGTTAGATTTCCGTAATGAATTCGGAAAAGATGTCGTCATCGACATGGTTTGCTTCCGTAAATTGGGCCACAACGAAGGTGATGACCCAATGCTGACGCAGCCGATGATGTACAAGAAAATCGCGAAACACCCCGGTGTGCGTGCCAAGTATGTCGAGCGCTTAGTCGCTGAAGGCGCGATTTCGCAAGAAGAAGCGGATGGTCTGATTGCCGCCTACCGCGCTGCTTTGGACAAAGGTGAACACGTTGAACAAACCGTGTTGACCAACTATCGCCGCGAACATGCCGTAGATTGGACACCTTACTTGGGTACCCACTGGGCACACCCAGTTAACACTGCCTTGCCAGTGACAGATATCCAACGCCTGACCGAAAAATTCACCACTGTCCCAGCAGATTTCAAACTGCACAACGCTGTGGCAAAAATTTTGGCTGCTCGCCGCGAAATGGCAGCGGGCACCCAAGCAATCGACTGGGGGATGGCAGAAACCTTAGCCTACGCCTCGTTGGTTGAATCGGGTCATCCGGTGCGTATTTCGGGTGAAGATTCTGGCCGTGGTACGTTTGCTCACCGCCATGCCGTATTGCACGATCAAAACCGTGAACGCTGGGATCAAGGCAGCTATGTGCCATTGCGCCATCTCTCCGATACCCAAGCCGAGTTCTTGGTCATTGACTCGATCTTGAACGAAGAAGCGGTGTTAGCTTACGAATATGGCTACGCATGTTCTTCGCCTAACGAATTAGTCATCTGGGAAGCACAGTTCGGTGACTTCGCCAACGGTGCCCAAGTGGCTATCGACCAATTTATTGTGTCCGGTGAAACCAAGTGGGGCCGTCTGTGCGGTCTGACCATGATTCTGCCACACGGCTATGATGGTCAAGGCCCAGAGCATAGCTCGGCACGGGTTGAGCGTTATTTGCAGCTGTGTGCTGAGCACAACATTCAAGTGCTGATGCCATCGACAGCCGCCCAAATGTTCCACCTGCTGCGTCGCCAAGTATTGCGCCCATATCGCAAGCCATTGGTGGTGATGCTGTCCAAGCGTCTGTTGCGCTACAAAGATTCGATGTCTTCGCTCGACGATATCGCTCACGGCAGCTTCTTGCCAGTGATTGCCGATAACGACGTGGCAGACGGCAAGAAAATCAAACGGGTGCTGCTGTGCGCGGGTCAGGTGTACTACGATTTGCTCAATGCACGTAAAGAACGTGAATTGCAAAACGACATCGCCATCTTGCGTGTTGAACAACTCTATCCCTTCCCCACCGAACAGTTGGGTGAAGAGCTGGCGAAATACCCGAACGCCAAAGAAATCGTTTGGGTACAAGAAGAGCCGAAGAACCAAGGCGCGTGGTACCAAATCCGCCATCGTCTTGAAGCGCAAATCAAACCTAAGCAAACGCTGGGTTTTGCCGGTCGTCCATCCTCGGCCTCGCCAGCAGTCGGTTATATGTCGAAACACGTTGCCCAGCTGAAACAGCTGCTCAACGACGCCATGACCTTAAACAAATAATTTCACCCTGTGAAGCATATCGGCGGGTCGGTGATACCCGCCGTCTGGAGAAGACCGAATGAGCCTGATCGAAGTTACTGTCCCACAGTTGCCAGAATCCGTTTCCGAAGCCACCTTGATGAGCTGGCACAAAAAAGCGGGTGAATACGTCAATCGTGATGAAAACCTGATCGACCTTGAAACCGACAAAGTCGTGTTGGAATTGCCAGCACCACAAGCCGGTGTCTTGGTTGAAATCGTACAAAATGATGGTGCAACTGTGACCAGCGGCCAGTTGATTGCGCGTATCGACACCGCAGCCCAAGCCGGTGCCACCGCTGCACCTGTGGCCGCAACCGCTGCTCAACCTGCCGCAACCACCACTGCCGCTGCTGCTGATACCTCGGCTCAAGCGGGTCACAACCAAGTGATGGCCATGCCAGCTGCCAAAAAACTGGCCGCAGAAACCGGCGTTGAATTGGCTGGTTTGCAAGGCTCTGGCCGCGATGGTCGTGTCTTGAAAGAAGATGTCGTTGCCGCAGCGAACAAACCTGCTGCTGCACCTAAAGCTGCCGCACCCGCCATTGCTGCCCCAGCTGTCAACGTGGCCACCCTGTTGGGCGACCGCCCAGAACAACGCGTGCCAATGAGCCGCCTGCGTCAACGTGTTGCCGAACGTCTGGTGCAATCGCAACAAACCAACGCCATCCTCACCACCTTCAATGAAGTGAACATGAAGCCGGTGATGGATCTGCGTAACAAATACAAAGACAAGTTCGAAAAAGAACACGGCATCAAGCTGGGCTTTATGGGCTTCTTTGTCAAAGCGGCTGTAGCTGCATTGAAAAAATACCCAGTGTTGAACGCCTCGGTTGACGGCACCGATATCATTTACCACGGTTATTTTGATGTGGGTGTGGCCGTGGGCAGCCCACGTGGTTTAGTGGTGCCAGTGATCCGCAATGCTGATTTGTTGTCGTTGGCCGATATCGAGCGTCAGATTGCCGACTTCGGTAAGCGTGCCCAAGAAGGGAAATTGACGGTTGAAGAACTGACCGGCGGCACTTACACCATCTCGAATGGCGGGACTTTTGGTTCGATGATGTCAACCCCAATCATCAACCCACCACAATCTGCCATCCTTGGTATGCACGCCACCAAAGAACGTGCGATGGTTGAAAATGGCCAAGTTGTAGTGCGTCCAATGATGTACTTGGCACAATCTTACGACCACCGCATCATCGACGGTCGCGAAGCGGTGTTGTCTTTAGTGGCCATCAAAGAAGCCATCGAAGACCCGGCACGCCTGTTGCTCGATCTGTAAGCCGCTCGGCTTAGTCTGAAGTTGGACGGATGACACCATCCGTCCTCGCCACACCGACACAAGGAAACATCATGGCTCAACAATTCGATGTCGTCGTTATCGGCGGCGGACCAGGCGGCTACGTTGCCGCCATCCGTGCGGCTCAACTCGGTTTTAACACGGCTTGCGTTGATGCGTTTAAAAACCCAGAAGGCAAGCCTAGCCTCGGTGGTACCTGCTTAAACGTGGGTTGCATCCCTTCCAAAGCCTTGCTGCAATCTTCTGAAAACTTCCACGCCACCACCCACGACTTTGCCGCACATGGCATCAGCGTCGAAGGGGTGAAGATGGACGTGGCACAAATGCTCAAGCGCAAGAACGACATCATCGGTAAAAACGCCGGTGGTATCAGCTTCTTGTTCAAGAAAAACAAAGTTGCCAATGTGCATGGCCTCGCTCGTTTACTCGGTCGCCAAAATGAAAAATGGCAAATCGAAGTCAGCGATAACGGCGCTGTGGTTGATACATTAGAAGCCACGCATGTCATCGTGGCAACAGGGTCTAATCCACGTCCGCTGCCGGGTGTGACCATCGACAACCAGCGCGTGCTCGACAATGCGGGTGCCTTGGCGATGACCGAAGTGCCTGCACGCTTGGGCGTGATTGGTGCTGGCGTGATTGGTCTGGAAATGGGTTCGGTTTGGAAACGCTTAGGCGCAGACGTCACCGTGTTGGAAGCCGCAGAGACCTTCTTGCCTGCCGTTGACCAACAGATTGCCAAAGAAGCCCACAAAACCCTGACCAAAGAGACAGGTCTGGCGATTTTCAATGGCGTCAAAATCCAATCCATCACTGCTGGCGACAGCAACGTCACTGTCAACTATGAGTTGGCAGGCGAAGCAAAAACGCTGGAAGTGGACAAATTGATTGTTGCCATCGGTCGTGTGCCTAACACCGCCGGCTTGGGTGCGGACACAGTGGGTCTGCAAGTTGATGAGCGTGGTTTTATCGTGGTTGACGATCACTGCCACACCAATTTGCCCAATATCTGGGCAATCGGTGATGTGGTGCGTGGCCCGATGTTGGCACACAAGGCCAGTGAAGAAGGTGTTGCAGTTGCTGAGCGCATCGCAGGGCAAAAACCACACGTTGATTTCAACATGATTCCGTGGGTGATTTACACCCATCCAGAAATCGCTTGGGTTGGTAAAACCGAAGAACAACTCAAAGCGGCTGGTGTGGAATACAAAAAAGGCACCTCGGGCTTTGCTGCCAATGGCCGCGCCTTGGGCTTAGGGATGGCACAAGGCACTGTAAAAGTCTTGGCCTGCGCCAAAACAGACCGTATCCTTGGCGTTCACATCATCGGGCCGATGGCGTCCGAATTGGTGGCTGAGGCGGTGGTGGCAATGGAATTCTCCGCTTCGAGCGAAGACATTGCTCGTATCGTACATGCCCATCCTTCGCTCAGCGAAGTGTTGCATGAAGCATGCTTGGCAGCGGACAAACGCGCACTGCATGGCTAATGCCAGTTGCGGTGCAAGGGCTTATACTTTGCATCGCAACACCCAAAACTCCTCACCTTTACACAAGAGAAGAGAATAAACGATGAATCTGCACGAATACCAAGCGAAAGAGCTGCTGGCTAAATATGGCCTGCCGGTGCAACAAGGCATCCTCGCCACCAACGGTGAAGAAGCTGCGGCTGCGTTTGACCAAATGGGCGGCAAATTTGCTGTCATCAAAGCCCAAGTCCATGCCGGTGGCCGTGGTAAGGCAGGTGGCGTGAAAGTGGTGAAAAGCCGTGAAGAAGCCGCAGACGTGGCAAACGGCTTGATCGGTAAAAATCTGATCACTTACCAAACCGATGCCAACGGCCAGCCTGTCAACAGCGTGCTGGTGTGCGAAGACATGTACCCTGTACAACGTGAGTTGTACCTCGGTGCAGTGGTTGACCGTTCTTCCCGCCGTGTCACCTTCATGGCTTCGACCGAAGGCGGTGTGGAAATTGAAGAAGTGGCGCACAACACGCCAGAAAAAATTCTGAAAGTGACCGTTGATCCGCTGGTGGGCTTGTTGCCTTTCCAAGCGCGTGATGTGGCTTTTGCTTTGGGTTTAGAAGGCAAACAAATCAACGAATTCGTGAAATTGATGACCGGTGCTTACCAAGCCTTCGTCGAAAACGATTTCGCCTTGTTTGAAATCAACCCACTGGCTATCCGTGGTGATGGCTCCTTGGCTTGCGTTGATGCCAAAATCGGCATCGACTCTAACGCGCTGTATCGTTTGCCTGCTGTTGCTGCCTTGCGTGACAAATCGCAAGAAAACGAACGCGAACTGAAAGCCTCCGAATTCGACCTGAACTATGTTGCTTTGGAAGGTAACATTGGTTGTATGGTGAACGGTGCTGGTTTGGCGATGGCGACTATGGACATCATCAAACTGAAAGGTGGCCAGCCAGCTAACTTCTTGGACGTCGGCGGTGGCGCAACCAAAGAGCGCGTGATCGAAGCGTTCAAACTGATTTTGGCTGATCCTTCGGTCAAAGGCGTGTTGATTAACATCTTCGGTGGTATCGTGCGTTGTGACATGATCGCAGAGGCGATTATCGCTGCGGTGAAAGAAGTCAACGTGACAGTCCCTGTCGTAGTGCGTTTGGAAGGTAACAATGCCGAACTGGGCGCAAAACTGCTGGACGAATCCGGTCTGCAATTGATCTCGGCCCAAGGTCTGAATGACGCTGCCGAGAAAATTGTTGCCCAATTGGCTGCAGTCTGATCCACCGCACTTACGGAGTGAACCATGAGCGTACTCGTTAACAAAAATACTAAAGTGCTGGTGCAAGGTTTTACCGGCAAAAACGGCACTTTCCATTCTGAACAAGCGATTGCCTACGGCACCCAAGTGGTCGGTGGCGTGACCCCAGGCAAAGGTGGCAGCACTCACCTCAATCTGCCGGTGTTCAACACCATGAAAGAAGCTGTCCGCGAAACCCAAGCTGACGCTTCGGTGATCTATGTGCCAGCCCCTTTCGTGTTGGATTCGATTGTGGAAGCCGTGGATGCTGGCATCAAATTGATCGTGACCATCACCGAAGGCGTGCCAACATTGGACATGCTGAAGGCCAAACGTTATATCGAGCAAACCGGTGGCGTGCGTCTGATCGGGCCAAACTGTCCAGGTATCATCACCCCAGGTGAATGTAAAATCGGCATTATGCCTGGCCATATTCACCAACCAGGTAAAATCGGTATCGTGTCGCGCTCCGGCACCTTGACCTACGAAGCAGTGGCACAAACCACCGCCGCTGGTTTAGGCCAATCGACATGTATCGGTATCGGTGGCGACCCCATCCCTGGTACCAGCCACATTGATGCCTTGGAACTGTTCCAAAACGATCCACAGACTGAAGCCATCATCATGATTGGTGAAATCGGTGGTACCGCTGAAGAAGAAGCCGCTGAATATGCAAAAGCCCATGTGACCAAGCCAATCGTTGGTTACATTGCTGGTGTCACCGCACCAAAAGGCAAACGCATGGGTCATGCTGGTGCGATTATCTCGGGCGGTAAAGGCACTGCTGAAGAGAAATTTGCTGCTTTCGAAAAAGCAGGTATCCGCTACACCCGCAGCCCAGCTGAATTGGGCAGCACCATGGTGGCACTGTTGAAAGAAAAAGGCATGCTGTAATCTGGGTAGCCATCTCGCCTAGATGAAAAAAGGGAAGCTCAGTGGCTTCCCTTTTTGCTTGCTAACGCGGTTGAAAATTAAACCACGCCCTGCTCAATCATCGCATCAGCCACTTTACGGAAACCAGCGATGTTGGCACCTAACACCAAATTACGCTCAGCACCAAATTCGCGTGCCGTTTCACTCGCTGATTGATAAATCCCCGCCATAATGCGCTGCAATTTGCTATCGACCTCTTCAAAAGTCCATTGCTGCATACTGGCATTTTGTGCCATTTCTAATTGGCTGGTTGCCACACCACCTGCGTTGGCCGCTTTACCTGGGCCATACAAAATATTAGCAGCCAAGAAAGCTTCCACCGCTTCTTGTGTAGAAGGCATATTGGCACCTTCTGCCACTAAGGTGCAGCCGTTTTTCAGTAATTCTTTGGCATCTTCGCCATTGAGTTCATTTTGTGTTGCGGAAGGGAAAGCGGCATCACATGGCACCGACCAAACCAAATTACGACCCGCTGGATAATCGCTGACCGGCACAAAACGCACACCGCCGCGACGTTTAGCGTATTCAGCTAAAGAAGTACGTTCAACTTCTTTGACTTGCTTCAACAGCGCAAGATCAATCCCTGCTGGATCGTGAACAAAACCGGAGGAATCACTCACGGTGATCGGTTTGGCACCAAAATGATAGAGTTTTTCTACGGTATAAATCGCCACATTACCAGCACCTGACACCGCACATTGTTTGCCTTCTAAGCTCTCACCAATGTCACGCAACATATTGTCAGCGAAATAGACGGTGCCATACCCAGTGGCTTCTTTTCGACCAAGAGAGCCACCCCATTTCAATCCTTTACCGGTCAACACGCCTTCATAGCTGCCAGTCAGTTTTTTATATTGGCCGTACATATAGCCAATTTCACGCGCACCAACGCCGATGTCTCCCGCTGGCACATCGACGGTTGCACCAACATGGCGATAGAGTTCATTCATAAATGCTTGGCAGAAGCGCATGATTTCTTGCTCGGATTTCCCTTTAGGATCGAAGTTCGAGCCACCTTTGCCGCCGCCAATCGCTAAGCCAGTCAGCGCATTTTTAAAGATCTGTTCAAAACCTAGAAACTTGATAATGCCGGCGTTGACACTTGGATGAAAACGGATACCGCCTTTGTAAGGGCCCAAGGCAGAGTTAAATTGCACACGATAGCCTTTGTTGACCTGTACTTGGCCGCGATCATCCACCCATGCCACACGGAACATAATTTGCCGCTCGGGCTCGACAATACGGTCGATAATCCCGTACTTGCGATATTTGGGGTCGTTGTCTAATAGGGGACGCAAAGATAACAACACTTCTTCGCAGGCTTGATAGAACTCATGTTGGGCTGGGCTGGTGCGATTGAGGTGAGCAATCGTATCGGCAACGTAAGGCATCAAAAGCTCCTAGAACATAAAGAGAAATAGTGGCAACACAAAAACAGTGCATGACTTACAGATATTGCACTAAATTTGCGCAAAGATTACTCCTTTATGATGTCGCTTTGCAATAATTTTGTGTACCAAAAACGAAAAACGCCCCAAATAGGGGCGTTTCGGTGTTTCAAAATAGTGCGTAAATCAGCCAAATTTACCAGTAATATAGTCTTCAGTGGCTTTTTGCTTCGGTGCCGTAAAGATTGTGTCGGTATCACCAAACTCGATCAAATCGCCAAGATACATATAAGCGGTGTAATCAGATACCCGTGCCGCCTGCTGCATATTGTGCGTCACAATCGCAATGGTGTAGTTTTCTTTCAACTCGTTCACCAACTCTTCGATTTGTGCTGTGGAAATTGGATCGAGCGCCGAGGTCGGTTCATCCAATAACAATACTTCTGGCTTCGAGGCCACGGCACGCGCAATACATAGCCGCTGTTGCTGACCACCGGATAAAGAGTGACCCGACTGTTTCAGCTTGTCT
The DNA here is from genome assembly GCF_054781915.1 of Aquaspirillum soli. Classification (NCBI taxonomy): domain Bacteria; kingdom Pseudomonadati; phylum Pseudomonadota; class Betaproteobacteria; order Neisseriales; family Aquaspirillaceae; genus Aquaspirillum; species Aquaspirillum soli. Next base: position 81,665 of record NZ_BAAGTM010000010.1, read on the forward strand.
TTCACTTCCTCCCACAGCGCCGCCTTACGCAACGCCCATTCCACCCGATCATCCATTTCGGATTTACTGAGTTTTTCGTATAACTTCACCCCAAAGGTTACATTGTCATAAATCGACATCGGGAATGGGGTCGGTTTTTGAAACACCATACCGACTTTGGCACGCAGTAAGTTGATATCGACGTCTTTGTCGAGGATGTTTTTACCATCCATCACAATCTGTCCTTCAGCACGCAAGCCGGGATAGAGCTCATACATGCGGTTGAAAATCCGCAACAGCGTCGATTTACCGCAACCGGATGGGCCGATAAACGCCGTGACTTTTTTCGAAGCAATCGACAGATTGATGTTTTTCAGCGCATGAAAGCCGCCGTAGTAAAAATTGAGATCTTTGACTTGCAGTTTGGTGGTATCAGTAGTCATGACGGAAACCTTATTATTGCGAATTATTTTGTTTGCCTAACCAGCGGGCAAGCACGTTCAAACCCAATACGCTGACGGTAATCAACAGCGCACCAGCCCAAGCCAAAGCATGCCAATCTTCATACGGGCTCATGGCAAACTGGAAAATCACCACCGGTAAGTTGGCCATCGGTTGATTCATATTGCTGCTCCAGAACTGGTTGTTCAGTGCAGTGAATAACAACGGGGCAGTTTCACCAGAAATCCGCGCCACAGCCAATAAAATACCGGTCAAGACACCTGCTTTAGACGCACGCAGGGTCACCATCATCACCACTTTCCATTGTGGTGCGCCCAAAGCCGCCGCTGCTTCACGTAAGGTGTTCGGCACCAAACGCAGCATATTTTCGGTCGTCCGCACCACCACCGGCACCACGATAATTGCTAGCGCCAGCGCCCCCGCCCAACCAGAGAAATGGCCGACAGAGATCACGTAGATTTCATAGACAAACAAGCCAATCACAATTGAAGGGGCTGACAGCAGAATATCGTTGATGAAACGGGTAGCAGGGGCCAACCAGCCACGCTCGCCAAACTCGGCCAAATACACCCCAGCCAAAATTCCAATTGGGGTACCAATTAAGGTGCCAAACAACGTCATCAACAAACTACCGTAAATAGCATTGGCCAAACCACCAGTACTGCCGGGGGGCGGGGTGCTTTGGGTAAAGACCGATAAGTTAATCCCACCCAAACCATAGCTAAACAAGGTCCACAGAATCCACACCAGCCAGAACAAACCGAATCCGACAGCCAACATCGACATCACCATATTGATGCTGTTGACGACGCGGCGCTGGCGATACAAGTTATGATCCATGCGCATACTCTCCGTTAGGTTTTCTTACCTTCGTTTTTCGATAAGCGCAGCAGTAACAGTTTTGCGCAAGCCAACACCACAAAAGTGATAAAGAACAGAATCAAACCTAATTCAATCAGTGCCGAAACGTGTAAGCCTTCTTGCGCCTCAGCAAATTCATTGGCCAAAGCCGAAGCAATCGAGTTACCAGGATCCATCAACGAGCCTGTGATTTGATAGGCATTACCAATCACAAAGGTCACTGCCATTGTTTCACCTAAAGCACGACCCAAACCTAACATAATGCCGCCAATCACCCCTGCTTTGGTGTAAGGCAATACCACATAACGCACCACTTCCCATGTGGTAGCGCCAAGGCCGTAGGCAGATTCTTTTAACATCACCGGCACGATTTCAAACACATCGCGCATCACCGAGGCAATAAACGGAATCACCATAATGCCGAGGATCAAACCAGCGGTGAACACACCAATCCCCATCGGCGCACCTTGGAACAAGAAACCGATGCCGGGCAGATGACCGAGGTTTTCGATAATCCAAGGTTGAACATGATCGGCAAACAGCGGGGCAAAGACAAACAAACCCCACATACCGTAAATAATCGAAGGAATGCCTGCCAACAATTCAATCGCTACGCCAATCGGACGGCGCAACCAAGCAGGACATAACTCAGTCAGAAATAAGGCAATACCGAAACTCACCGGCACACCGATCAGTAAGGCAATAAACGCAGTCACCAAGGTGCCATAAATGGGCGCGAGGGCACCAAAGTTTTCAGCAACCGGATCCCATGAACTGCTGAATAAAAAACTGAATCCAAAAGATTGGAGGGTTGGCATCGCCCCGATAATCAGGGAAATAATGATGCCGATTAAGGTAGCAAGTACCAGAAACGCAAAACCGCGAGTAGTGCCTCGGAATAAGGTATCTAGGCGGCGCTGCATTTTGAGGGTGTTCTCAATGTGCTGGGCGTGCATGTCACTCTCTCAGGCTGACCGACAAAAAAGCCGGGGTTACCCCCGGCCTGTGATAGACCCATCTGCTTTCCGTCCACTCACAGCCGAAAAGCAGACGTTAGCAAGGGGCAAAAAATTAGTTATTCCAAACTGGTTTGCCGCTGGTGTCGGTGATGTTAGCTTTCCAGTGTGCACGAATTTGGTTAGCCACCACATCTGGCAGTGGGATGTAATCCAAGTCCAAGGCCAGTTTGCCACCCTCTTTATATGCCCAATCAAAGAACTTCAGGGTTTCCAAACCTTGTTCTGGTTTGTCCTGTTTCTTTTGCATCAGGATGAAGGTTGCACCAACGATAGGATAAGATCCCTTACCTGCTTGGTCAGTCAGGATTTCGTAGAAACCAGGCGCATTTTTCCAATCTGCATTAGCAGCAGCAGCTTTAAAGCTTTCTTCGCTTGGCAAGGCAAATTGACCATCTTTGTTTTTCACCGCGCCGTAGGTAATTTTGTTTTGCTTGGCGTAGGCATATTCAACGTAACCTAAGCCGCCTTTGATACGGGTCACGTAGTTCGCCACCCCTTCATTACCTTTACCACCCACACCGACAGGCCAGCTCACCGCTGTACCTTCACCAACTTTTTGTTTCCAATCTGCCGATACTTTGGACAAGTAGTTAGTCCAAATGAAGGTGGTGCCCGAACCATCTGAACGGCGTACGATAGTGATAGCTTGATCTGGCAAGTTCACACCGGGGTTTAATTGACGAATTGCAGGGTCATTCCACTTGCTTACCTTACCCAGATAGATATCCGCCAACAGTGGACCAGTAAATTTCAAGCCGGTTTGCACACCCGGAACGTTAAAAATTGGCACCACACCACCCACGACAGTGGGGAACTGTAATAAACCATCTTTTGCCAGTTGTTCTGGCTTCAGCGGCATATCAGAGGCACCGAAATCCACCGTTTTCGACACAATCTGTTTAATCCCACCACCAGAACCAATCGATTGATAGTTGACTGAATGGTTGGTCTTCGCCTTGTAGGCTTCCGCCCATTTTGCATACAAAGGATAGGGGAAAGTTGCACCAGCACCAGTGATATTGGCGGCAGCGGCATAACCTGACAACATTGCACCGGCCACAGTCAGTGCGGCGGTAAGGCGAACAGTGTGTTTCATGCTGGGAAGCTCCGTGCGAAATGGAATAAGCAAAAATAGCAACGTGGCCGGATGGTAAAGGTCTGCCATTGCAGAAATATTACAAGTCGTGTTTTTATCCAGCATCGCGTTTGGCATCATGAAGAGGGCTATCTGTTGTGCGATCTAGCTGATTGTTGGCAGAGTGTTTGCTTAGCTTGCCGTTAAACAATTGTTTTACGGTACAATCGCCGCCTTTTTCCGCACTAAAATTCCACTCACTTCAGGCACATCATGCAAATTCTCGAACGCTATTTTCAGCTACGTGAGCATGGCACTTCAGTCAAAACCGAAGTCCTTGCCGGTCTCACCACTTTCCTCACCATGGCCTATATTATTTTCGTCAATCCGGCGATTTTGTCGCAAACGGGGATGGATTTTAATGCGGTCTTTGTTGCCACCTGCATTGCCGCTGCCTTGGGTACTTTAGTGATGGGTGTTGTCGCCAACTATCCCATTGCCCTAGCGCCGGGGATGGGTTTGAATGCCTACTTCACCTTTGCCGTTGTGAAAGGTATGGGTGTGCCGTGGCAAACGGCGTTGGGGGCAGTCTTTATCTCCGGTATTATTTTTGTTTTGGTGAGTTCATTTAAGCTGCGTGAGCTGATTGTCAATGCCATCCCCTACTCGTTAAAACTGGCGATTTCAGCAGGGGTAGGCTTGTTCCTCGCGATCATTGGCTTAAAAGGTGCAGGGGTGATTACCGGCTCTGAAGCCACGATGGTTACCTTAGGGAATATTCATTCTCCCTCAACCCTCTTAGCCGTATTTGGCTTTTTATTGATCGTGGTGTTGGAATACCGCCGTGTCACCGGATCAATCATTATTGGTGTATTGGCTGTCACTTTATTGTCTGTGGCTTTGGGGTTATCAGAGTTCAAAGGCGTGTTTTCTATGCCCCCCTCCATTGAACCTACTTTTATGCAGATGGACCTCGCCAGTGCGTTAAACGCTGGCCTGATTGGTGTCATTTTCATCTTTTTCTTTGTCGACTTATTTGATACCACAGGCACCTTAGTTGGTGTGGCACACCGTGCAGGCTTACTAGATAAACAAGGTCGTCTCACACGTCTGAAAAAAGCCTTGTTTGCCGACTCCACCGCGATTATGGCGGGTGGTGTGTTGGGCACATCAAGCGTCACCGCTTATGTTGAATCGGCTGCGGGTACCGCTGTTGGAGGTCGCACAGGCCTCACCGCCGTCGTTGTCGCGTTACTGTTTATCGCAGCATTATTTTTATCGCCTTTAGCAGGAACCGTTCCGGCGTATGCAACAGCCCCCGCGCTGTGTTATGTGGCGGTGTTAATGGCACGCGGTTTAGCGGAGATTGATTGGGATGATTTAACGGAATCGGCACCAGCAGTGATTACAGCAGTTGGCATGCCTTTTACCTATTCAATTGCAGATGGGATTGCCTTCGGCTTTATCAGCTACACCGTGATTAAGCTGCTATCTGGCCGTTATAAGGACATTACACCCATGGTTATTGTGATTGCAGCCCTGTTTACAGTGAAATTCGCCTTCTTCCATTAAAACCTAACAAGGCAGTCATGGCGCATCACCCTATAAGAGCGATGCGCCAGGAACACCATAACCAACTACGATGAAGCATGTGATTTGTATTCATCTACTGGATTTTGATTTATTCCCCGACCATCCACAACAAGCTTCATGGCGGTTTGAACTACGTGATCAACACATTCCTGATGTTGTCCTCACCAAAGCACAGCAAATTGATATTCTGGAATTAGACAAAGCCGACCGTCTTCAACTTGCGCCCACTGCATTAAAGAATTGGGTCGATCTGTTTGAACACTGGCAGGAGCAACACATCATGGCACAGCTGACACACACACCGGTAATGACTGTCTTGCAATCCCTAGAGCAAATGAGCCAGACCAAGGAAGAACGGTTACGGGCATTGGCGCGAGAACGGGCGGTGTGGGATTACAACACAGAGATTCAAGTGGCAGAAGAACGTGGTGAGCAGCGAGGGTTGGAAAAAGGCATGCAGGCTATGCAAATCCTCCTCCGAACATTGATCGAGGCGCGGTTTAGTCAGCCATTACCGGATTGGGTGTTGTCGCGGTTACGGGCAGCGACGCCGGAGCAGTTGCAGCAGTGGGGAGTGTCGTTAACACAAGCACAACGGTTAGAGGATATTTTCCAAGTTTGACCACTACCGAGATGCCAGGATCATGGTGTGTCACCCCTTCGGGGTGACGACACCCTACCTTGCTACTGCAATAAATGTAAAGATGGGTCGTTACCCAATGCGCGGAAAGCCTCGGGGTTCAGTCCGAGGTCAAGAGCGCGGACGCTGAAAGCGGCCTAGCGGGATGATTTGTTAATCTCTGAATATCAATCAGCTCATCACAACAGCTTGCTATAAT